>JBEARN010000047.1:0-9501 GCA_041163165.1 Pseudomonadota bacterium | reverse complement strand
TGCACGACACAGCAGGTGTAATGTACCTTGCTGGTTTTGTGATGTTCGCTTACAATATGATTAAAACTATGACTTCTGCTAGAGTGATCTCAGAAGAACCACAGTTTAGAACACCTATGGCATAAGGGAGGTAGGTATTATGTTTTTTCATTGGTTAGAAAAAAATCCATTCTTTTTTGCTGCAGGAATTTCGATCGTAATCTCATTCGCAGGTTTGATCGAGATCGTTCCTAACTTTGCAAAAGCGGCAAGACCTGTCGAGGGTCTTAAGCCTCGTACAGTACTTGAATTGGCAGGTAAAAATGTCTACATGAAAGACAACTGCATGGCTTGTCACTCGCAATTGATTCGTCCGTTTAAGTCAGAAACAGATCGTTATGGCGAGTATTCAGTCTCAGGTGAGTATGCGTATGATAGACCATTCCTTTGGGGTTCTAAAAGAACAGGCCCAGACCTTCACCGTGTAGGTAACTACAGAACGACAGATTGGCATGAAAACCATATGTTGAATCCAGCTGAAGTAGTTCCAGGGTCTATTATGCCGGCATACAAGCATGAGTTTACAAATGAAGCAGATATCGAAACTGCATATGCGGAAGCGGTTACAGTAAAAAATGCATTCCACACACCATATGGCCCTGAGTTTAAAACGACAAGGGCAGCATGGGAAGCACATAAACCAAAAGTGCTTGCAGATGCAAAAGCGATTGCAGATGATATGAAAAACGAAGATGTAAAAGAGATGGTTGCAAATGGTAAAGTACCTGAAATTGTAGCTATGATTGCATATCTTAACAGTTTGAAATAAGGTAAATAAAAATGGATATTAGAGAATTGCAAGGTTATGCCAGTTTCTTTATGACCATTTTTTTAGTTGTAATGCTGTATTGGTATATTGTACACCTATACAGAAGTGAAAAAAAAGGTGAGCGTGATTATGAAAAATACGGGAGAATAGCACTTGATGATGAAATCACAAGTACACCTGTAGAAGATAAGCCGGCGTCTCAAAGAGAATATAAGGAGGAGAATAAATGAATGCATTAACGGTAAAAGCATTAGCATTTGCAGCTATATTGATTATAGCGACGATTGCAGTGGTCACGAGTCTTGACATTAATATCTTTGCAGACTCTGTCAATGCGATCACAATGGCGGCAGCAATAGCAGTAGCTACTGTGACAGCAGCGGTTTCAGTAAAATATATCAATCAGATGAAAACAGATACGGTAGGTGGTGAACTTGCTGATGAAAACTGGGATGGTATTGGTGAGTATAAAAATGAGTTACCATCTGGATGGGCATATTCGTTTCTAGGACTTTTTCTTTGGTCTATGTGGTATGGTTTGATTGGCTATCCAGTAAACGCATATAGCCAAATTGGTGAATACAATGAAGAAGTTTTGGCTTATAATGCAAAATTTGAAGCTGCGCACCAAAATGCAGATGCTGCTACGCTACAAGAGATGGGTGAATCTATCTATCTGGTTCAGTGTTCACAATGTCATGGTACAACAGGTGATGGGCTTTCAGGAAAAGCACATGACTTTGGTAGCAGAATGAGTAAAGCACAAGTATTACATGTGATTAATAATGGTCAAGATCAACTTGGCTACGCTATGGGGGCAATGCCGGCTGGTATGGCTTCTGGATCTGATGCTGAAGAGATCGCAACATATGTTGCTGGTGGAATGAAAGGTGAGCAACCTGCTTCATTTGCTGCATGTGCTTCATGCCATGGTGAAGATGGTAAAGGTATGGATGGAATGTCTCCAAATCTGGCTGAATATGACGCTGCACTTGTTAACCATGTATTGCAAAATGGTAAAAAAGGTATAATCGGTAAAATGCCAGCATTTAAGACGATGATCACACCGATACAAGCGAAAGCATTGACTGTTTATATTCAGTCATTGTCTAAATAAGGAGTTGAATATGGCAGAAAATACAAAAAGAAGTGTATTCGGACTTCATGGAATTTTCGGGGTTTTGATCTCGATTGTAGGATTACTTGTAATTCTTATTGCGTTGCAATTGATGGTAGTGGTA
This sequence comes from Pseudomonadota bacterium, assembly GCA_041163165.1. Lineage (GTDB taxonomy): Bacteria > Campylobacterota > Campylobacteria > Campylobacterales > Sulfurovaceae > Sulfurovum. Next base: position 7,452 of record JBEARN010000047.1, on the reverse strand, counting down.
ACACAGAGACATGCTGTTCAACATCCATATAATACAAAAATTATTAGAGATGTGAATAACATCAAAATGATTGCTAAAGAAAATAAACAATTTGCATTTATAGATGCTAACAAAAAGGATCAATAATGATTAAATATATGGATAAGGTACTTATTGCATGTATGGTATTTGCAGCGGCGACAGCGCTTTATTTGTCTTTCAGTCAAAATCTTTTATACGTAGGATAAGTTAATGATCAAAGTAAAAGTGAGGGTAACCTTGCTTGCTTTGATGCTCCCTCTTCTTCTAAACGCAACACACATTTTAAAGAACGATATTCTAAAAATAGAAATTTCTAATAAAATTAATGAAATGGGTGATGAACTCTTCTTAAGAACAGGTATTCATGAATATGTGATCGCAACGAATGAACATTTCCCTGTTGGTTTTAATTTCGTAGAGTATAGCAAGAAGTATGAAGCTGATATGAGCAAGCCTTATGTGTTGTTTATTTTTGCTCCACAAGCATTGAGAACTAAAGATATTATAGCAAAAGGAAGAGTGGCACTTATCCCTTCTTCTGAGGAACTTCGGACTCTTTATGATGAAAATGATGTATTGGATAGCGTGATCGGTGTTGTATCGCAGATAGATCAAAATTCAAATGAAGATAGAGATAACGTAGGCGTTCTGCAAGCATTTTCAGAATTGGCAGAAGAGATTGGAAAATCAAAAGGGATTGAGTTAGAGACTATTATTCCAAACGATACACGTAACTTTGCAAGCGTATTGCGTATTATTATTTATATTGGTACACTTTTCGTCGTGTGGATATTTTTTCTTCGACCACTATATATGAGGATCAAAAATGGAAAAAAATCAAAATAAAACCTATTGGCCACAAATGATACTCGGGTTTCTTGCTGTTGGTATCACATTGGGATATTGGACCGTTAAATCAGCTTCGTCTATGCCTGTGCAGCAGGAAAATGAATTTATGCTCTCTTATCAGATGGCAGATATGAATATTAATGAAATTATAGAGCGTAAAAAAGCATTTGATGCTGCTTATAAGATCAATTTAGTTCATGCTGAAACGATGGTCATGACTGATAATATCAATAGTAATCGCGTACAGCCAGACTCTGTTAAACTTTCACAGGGAGAGAATACATTTGACTATCAGGTTGTGACAGACACGGGCGAAAATGTAACAGATGCAAATGTGACATTTTTGCTCACAAGACCACATACGAGAACTGAAGATATGACACTCTCCGATCTCCCTTATGTAGATGGTGTGTATCGGGCAGAGACGGTGATAGTAACAAAGCCAGGAAGATATACGCTTCAGTTAAAAGTACAAGTGGGTGATGCGATAGGATATTCTCAAATTCCAGCGTATCTTAAACCGTAAATAAAGTGATCTGTCAAAACGACAGATCCTATCTTTTTCTTTCATCTGCTATGTTATACTACTTAGCATGAATGAACTCCATATTTATCCGACCTCAAGAGCATTAAGACATGTGAGTCAAATGTGCAGAACACAAGAGGGATTCCTCCCCACACTGATGCGCATGGATGAGTTTGAAAAACGTGCGGTTTTGTTGGAAGACAAGATCCAAATAGACCCACTTCAGCGAATTTTTTTGCTTCGTGAAGCAGCAAATTTTGAGGCATTTAAAGCGTTAAATCTTGATCTTGAATTGGTAAAGTTTTTTACCAAAAGTGATGCTATTTTTAAATTTTTTGAAGAGATGACCTCCGAAAGAATAGATTTTTCTACTTTGGTAGAAGCAGATGCGTATGCAGAGTTTGGAGAACATCTTGCTATTTTGGAACAGCTTTTTCAGAACTATCAAATAGCACTTGAAAAAAAAGGCTTTACAGATAAAGCTTTCATGCCATCAACCTATCGTCTCCATGATGGTTTTTTAAACAATTATCAAACTATCGAAATACATCTTGAAGGGTATTTGAGTCGGTTTGAATTGGAATTATTATCTAAAATAGCACAACAGCAAGAGCTTATTATCCACTACACCACGAGTCCATTGAATCAAAAGATGCAAGAACGTTTTTCGGCATTGGGTATTTTTTTGCCTCAAGATGCCCATGTGACGTTTAGTCTTTCTTCCCAAGCACTTTTAAATGCAGTCAAGAATGAAGCAAATATAAATGCAACCGTGTATGCTGTAGAGGAGCGGCAAGAGCAAATAGCCGTCGCGTTTACCGAGATCGAGAAGATGGTTCTCTCTGGTATTGCTCCTGATGATATAGTTCTCATATTGCCCGATGAAGATTTTAAAGAGCACTTGATGCTTTTTGATAGATATAATAATCTAAATTTTGCGATGGGATACGACTACACTAAAAGAGCACTTTATAAATCACTTGAAGCACTTTATCGTTATTGGCAAACTTTTGATGAAAGTATGAAAGTAATTTTGTCTGCATATGGATTGGATATGGATCGGGTTCAAGTGTTTTCTCCTTATGAGGTAGTTACCCTTTCGGTTTTTTTTAATATACTCGAAGGGTTAAAACTATTAGATTTTTCTTTGAAAGAAGGAGGCGAACTAAGTCAGAAGCAAGAAGAGAGTTATGAAAAGTATCGAGCCTTCGTAAGGCTTTTTCCCAAAGAGCAATTTTCCCTTAAAGAGTGGCTTTATATTTGGATGAAATCACTTGCAGAGATCGCGATCGATGATGTCCGTGGCGGTTTGGTGACAGTGATGGGTGTTTTAGAAACGAGAGGCGTGAGTTTTAAAGGAGTGGTGATTGTTGATTTTAATGAAGGGGTTGTTCCTGCGACTTCAAGCAAAGATCAGTTTCTCAATTCTTCTGTAAGAACGTTTGCCAAGCTTCCGACTAAGCAGGATAGAGAAGCATTGCAAAAACAGTATTATAAGCGTCTTTTGGAGCAAGCCGAAGAGGCTGTGATCATTTACAGCAAGAGTGACAGCAAATTACCATCAAAGTTTCTTTATGAACTTAATCTGACAGAATCTAAGTCTGTGCAAGCTCCTTATGGATTGCTTTATGATCAATCGTCACAACTCATTTCCGAAAAAGATCCCATTGTTGATCATTTTGATGCGAAAGAGATCGTATGGTCTCCTTCTCAGTTAAAGACCTATCTGACTTGTAGACGTAAATACTACTATCGATACATCCAAAACATCAAATCAAAAAAAGAAAAAGAACTCAATGAGGGAAAATTTTTGCACGATCTTTTAGAACAGCTTTTTAAGAAGCAGGATCACTTTAAAACAGTACAAGAAATGGACAAAGAAATGGTCCTTTTATGGGATAAAATGCTCCCTTTGGAAGATGTGAAATTAACGTATAAAAAACTTTTATGGCGAGAAAAACTTAGAGGATTTATCGCTTCACAGATAGCACATTTTCAAGCAGATTGGCGCGTAAAAGAAACAGAAGTAAATGTATCTGGTGATATAGGAGGGCTCCATTTTAAGGGTCGTGTGGATCGTATCGACTATAATGGCGATGAGATACTCGTATTGGACTATAAAAGCGGTTCGATTCAAGAGGCACAAAAAACAAGAAATTTAGAGACACTGACTGACTTTCAGATGAGTATTTACCATCATTTATTGACACCACATTATCCTAACATTAAACTTGCTTTTGTCAAAATCCTTGAAGAGGGACAGATGGAAGAGATTACTTCTTTGGAAGAAAAAAATGCTTTTTTGGCAGAGCATATCATTGCGTTGAAACAAACAAAAAGTTTTGTTGCCGAAAAATGTGCAAGTGTCCAAAACTGCGTATATTGTGAATTTGCTTTAATGTGTGAAAGAGGAGAGTATTTATGAAATTTCACCCTTTTTTAGCGTACTCTGCTTCAGCAGGTTCAGGGAAAACTTTTGCACTTTCTGTCCGTTATATCTCCTTACTTTTTATGGGTGAATCACCCCAAACGATCTTAGCAGCCACTTTCACCAATAAAGCAGCAGCTGAAATGCGTCAGCGTGTAATAGAGTCATTACGAGGTTTCTCTGAGGAAAAAAACCAATCATTTGTAGAAGCTATCTCTAAACAAACTGGATTGACAAGAGAACTTTTGTTGGCGAAACAGCCTGAAGTGTTAGGAAGATTTCTTGCGAGCAGTTCTTATATTGTGACACTCGATAGTTTTTTTGCTGCCATATTGCGTTCAGCTTCTTTAGAGATAGGTTTGGAACCAGATTTTATCATCAAAGAGGAAGGCGAGGAGAAGTTAGAGCTTCATTTTTTAGAAGAAGCACAGGCTATGGGATTGCTCTCTTCTTTGGTGAAACTTTCTATGGATATCGAAGATAAGCGCTTTATGAAAATTTTTGATCTAATGCAAAATTTTTATAAAGCAGATCCACTGCTTCCTCGCATAGAAAAACACCATTTAGAAGTTTCAAAATATGAAGAGAGGTGTGAGGAACTAAGAGTGGAAATGGTAGCGCGACTCAATGCGCTAAATGCGCCTGAACGATGTTTAAACCAATTTCAAGCCAGTAATACTCAAGAGCTTTTTAGTAAAAATTTGTTTGAAAAAGCTTCGTTAAGAGAACACTCATGGTTTACTAAGGTGGTTAACAATGAGATAGAAAAGTGTTTTGTTGAATTAAAACAAGCGCTATCACTTTGGGCGAAAAGTCGAGAGTCTGTGGTGCTTTATCATTTGTTTGCTGTGTATGATGCTTATAAGAATGCTACGATTAAAAATGCAAAAATGTCCAGAGTGCTTAGTTTTGATGATCTGAGTTATTTTACTTATCGATTGTTGCATGAGAGTTTGAGTAAAGAATTTTTATATTTTAAGATCGATTCGAAATTTAAACATATTTTACTGGATGAATTTCAAGATACTTCCACCTTGCAATTTTTACTCCTTAAACCGCTCATTGATGAGATTTTTTCTGGGATAGGACAGAGTGAGTTTAAAAGTTTTTTTTATGTAGGTGATACAAAACAGTCTCTCTACCGCTTTAGGGGGGGTGTTGAAGAGCTATTTCATAAAGTTGCTCAAATGTATCCTAAAATAAACATAGAGAAGATGGATACCAACTACCGAAGTGCTAAAAATGTTGTGGAAGAGGTCAATCGCTGGTTTAAGGGTACGATGGAAGGCTACATTGCTCAAAAAAGCAAAGAGGGTGCTTCTGATGGTTATGTTGAGGTGATGGAATCTGAAGCATTGATACCTGAGGCACTTAAGCAGGCAAAACGTATTTTGGATTTGGGAGTGAGTGTCGATCAGATCGCTTTTTTGGTGAATACCAACAAGGATGGATTGTCATTGCAAGAGGCGGCGTATAATCAGGGGATAGATACCATTTTGCAAACTTCGAGCTCATTGAAAAATATACCAAAAATTGCCGCATTGGTTGCCATGGTAGAGTATCTTTTTTATGGAGAAAAAATCAATGCAGAATCGCTATTGCTTAAAGTAGGACAATCTTTTGAACATTTTGATTTTGGGTGGTTTTCTGTTTTTATGTCACCGCTAGAGGTGCTGGATCGATTGGTAAGAGATTTTGGGTATTTTGATAATGATACGAATATTTTGAAACTGTTAGAGTTTGCTTCACATTTTTCAGATATCCCTACTTTTTTGGATGAGTTTAAAACCTCTTCTGTCGCTGTGGCTGCAAACTCTACACATGGTGCAAAGATCATGACCATTCATGGCTCAAAAGGGTTGGAGTTTGAGTATGTGATCGTGTTAGATAAACTGACAAAGAAAAACAGTGACAAATCGGCACTGATTTACCACTATGATGCTCAGCTTGCCATCGATAAGATAGTGTATCGTATGCAAGGGCGTGAGAACTTTGATGAAGGGTATAAGCGTATCATAGAGGAGCGTAAAATGTCTGAGGCAAAAGACAGAAAAAATGTCCTTTATGTAGCATTGACTCGTGCGGTTGAGGCTTTGATTGTTATCAAAAAACCGAAGGATTCGATCTTTGATGAGATTGGTTTAGAGATAAATTCAGTAGGCACACTTCAAAAAACAGTACAAGAAAACAAGAGAGAAAAAACTGTAGCTCTGCCACTGATTGGTATCAGCCATTATGGTACGCAAGAGATACCTCCCATCGTAGAGGAAGAAGAAAAAGATTATGAAGCGATCCTTTTTGGTACTGCGTTGCATTATACGTTGGAAAATTTGGGATATTTTGATTTAGATGCTTTGAACTTAGCGTTAATTTCATTGAAAAACCGTTATGGACAGCAACTTCCACTTGAAGCAATGGAAGAGATCAAAAAACGGATTACGAACCTTATTCTCGCACCATCATTTCAAGCTTTACTTGAAAATGCGCAAATCACCAAAGAACAATCTTTAAGTTATGGTGGGGAACTGAAACAGATAGATCTTTTATTGGAGTATGCGGATAGTTGTGTGGTGATTGACTACAAAAGTTCTAAAAAGTATGCCCTCAAGCATGAAAATCAAGTGAGATATTATCAAAATGCTATAGAGAAGATCACCGGCAAACCTACACAAGGGATGATCATTTACCTACTGGAAGAGGGGATAGAGGTTAAAAACTTAAATAAATATTAATTTAAGAAAAAATTAAGTTTATTTAGATACAATCCCTTTCACAAAAGAAGATTTATAAAAAAGTCTTCTGTTCAAATAAGGAAAAATTCATGAAAATGACATCAGTGCTTAAACCGGCTGAAGTACAACGTGACTGGGTTTTGATCGATGCTGAAGGTAAAACTTTCGGTCGTATCTTAACTGAAGTAGCGACACTTCTTAGAGGAAAACATAAACCATCATTTACACCAAATGTAGATTGTGGTGATTATGTGGTAATTATCAATGCTAAAAAAGCGAAATTCACAGGGGTAAAGCTTCAAGATAAAGAGTATTTTACTCACAGTGGTTACTTTGGTTCAACTAAGAGTAAAAAACTGGATGATATGTTAGAAAATCATACAGAGAAACTTTACAAGTTGGCTGTAAGAGGTATGCTTCCAAAAACAACTCTTGGCAAAGCAATGCTCAAAAAGCTTAAAGTATATGCAGATGCTGAACATCCACACACTGCACAAATCAATAAGGGAGCGTAAGTATGGCTACAATATACGCAACAGGAAAAAGAAAAGCGGCGATCGCTAAAGTATGGATCACTCCAGGAAAAGGTGAAATGGGGTGGACATGAGACACTTAAAATGAAAGTAAGGCTTCCACTTGAAGCAACAAAGCAACTTGATGCGATGAATATCAAAGCAACAACACTTGGTGGTGGATATGCAGCACAAGCGGATGCACTTAAGCACGGTATCACTAAAGCACTTGTAGAGTTTGAGCCATCGTTTAGAGCTATTCTTAAGCCTATGGGACTTCTTACAAGAGACTCAAGAGTGGTTGAAAGAAAGAAACCAGGAAAGAAAAAAGCGAGAAGATCTCCACAGTTCTCAAAAAGATAATCGATACAATTCGATTTTTCT
>JBEARN010000046.1:0-13831 GCA_041163165.1 Pseudomonadota bacterium | reverse complement strand
GTACCCGACTGTGGTAGCGGTCACGAGTGCGAACCACAGCCCGTCGAATGCGCCGCTGCCATAGGGCTTCTGAACTGCGGCTCTTCAGTAATCTTTTTAGCTGCAGTCATTGTTTTGACCATGTTGTATGCGAACATCAAGAAACCAACAAGATACATTACACCAGCAAGTGCTCTAATCGTATAGTAAGGGTGAAGTACAGTCACAGTATCGATGAATGAATACATCAAGTTACCATACTCATCCACCGCTCTCCACATCATACCTTGGGTAATACCTGCGATCCATAAAGATGTAAAGTAAAGTACAACGGCGGTTGTTTGGAGCCAAAATTGTGTTTCCATAAGTTTTCTAGAATAAATTTCTCTTTTAAACATACGTGGTGCCATATGGAAAAGTGCCGCCATAATCATGAATGTAACCCATCCAAGCACACCATCATGTACGTGCCCTACGATCCAGTCAGTAAAGTGCGCGATTGCATTAACTGATTTAATCGCTTGAATCGGACCTTCAATTGTTGAGAGCATATAGAATGTTGAAGCCAGTATCATAAATTTGATCAATGGGTTATCTGTTAACTGATTCCATTCACCTTTCATCGTAAGAAGCATGTTGATCGCAGATCCCCAAGATGGCAAGATAAGCACTACAGAGAATGCTGAACCCATTGTTTGCATCCAATCCGGAACTGTTGACCAAAGAAGGTGGTGTGATCCCGCCCAAAGATAAACGAACATCAATCCCCAGAAAGAAAGGAGTGAAAGCTTATATGAATAGATCGCTTGCCCAGACTCTTTTGGCAAGAAATAGTAAATCATACCAACGATTGGCACAGTAAATCCAAATGCTACCGCATTGTGTCCATACCACCATTGCACCAATGCATCATTGGTCCCAGAATACATAGAGACTGAGTGCGTGATCGCACCTAGACCTTCAGTAGCAAAGTAAGTTGGGATTGACATATTGTTAAATAGATACAACATAGAGATACCCAAGAAACAAGCAAGATAGTACCATACAGAGATATAAAGTGCTTTCTCTCTTCTTATCCCAATAAGCCCCATGATATTAAGTCCCCAAAGAACCCAAACCAAAACGACCACTAAATCAAATGGCCACTCATACTGTGCATACTCTTTAGAAGCAGAGATACCAAGTAGTAGTGATATTGTTGCTGCGAGTGCTCCTACAAAGTAAAGCCAAAATTGAAGATTTCCGATAAACATTAAAAACTTCGATTCTGCCATCGATACTTTAAGTACTCTTTGCCCAAGGTAAAACCATGTTGCAAAAATCCCGGAAACGGTAAATCCAAATACTACCGTGTTGGTGTGAATTGGTCTAAGTCTAGAGAATGTTCCATACTCTCCTAGTAAATAGTTTAACTCTGGAAATGCCATTTGTGCGGCAATAAGAGTACCGACAAGCATACCAAGGAAACCAAACAAAATAGTTAAAAAGGTAAACTTTTTAGCTAATGAGTAATCATATTCCAATGCTGCATTTGATTGCATGCATACCCCCTTATATAAATTCTATGCCATAAAAATTACAGCATTCAATAATAATTATAATGTGATTCGATTATAGTTGGACTTAAAAATTTTTAGAATAGTAAAAATATGAGCAAATTTGTTACACATGACGAAATTAAGGAATAGTTTAAACCATTAAAAGAGAAATTTAATCCTATTTTTTTAATCAATATAATTTATATTTTTAGGATAAAAACACTCTTTTTATGAATTATTTTGACCTATCTTTTGCCATAGCTTCAACAAGTTCTTTTTGCTCTTCTTGCATTTGAATAAAAGCATTTTTTAAAAACAAATACAATGCATCATCATTTTTGCTCTCTTTTACTGCCTCACCATACTTAGTAAAAAAATCTTTATAAGGTGTCGCGCTAGATGTCACAATCAACTTTAGATCAATCTGTGGAAAGTAGTGTTGCCAGGAAGGTGTGATTTTTTTAACGACTCTTGCATTGTTTAGAGAAGCCAGTGCAAAGATGGTTATCATCAATACGGAGAGAAAAACGATGAAAAATATAATGGCTTGAGCGATACCCAGCTTTGAAAAAACCCATGGGTTAAAAATCGTTGCATAGAGTAAAAATGGCAAAAGTAAAAACAAAATTTTCCATGATCTGCTTCCGAAACCACCTATAGGTGCCATATCAAAAATAAGTCTTTTTTGAATTGTTTTGTTTTTAGTTTTAGCGATTGTGTCTAATACATTTTGAAGTGGATAAATATTTTGCATGGTATCTCCTTAAATTGACTCTGGTAGTAAGAACCCAAAAAAACTTTAGGTTCTATATGTGATGTTTGATATATTCGTCTACACTAATAAGAATTATAATCGCTAAGAATGCGCTATTGATCTTCCAAAAAAGTCCACGTGCATCTTGCAGTTCAAATCCTTGTTTCAACAATGTTAAAGAATTTATAAACGCCACAATACCAACAACCATAGACAAACCTGCCGTTATTGCATAGGGTTGAAAACACCATACAAGAAAGATCCCCGCTTGAATTGTCAATATCAGCCACACAAATGTCAATCTTTGCAAACTGCCTTGACCAAATAATTTCATGACCGTAGGATAACCGCCATCTTTATAATCTCCATGAAAAAGCATCACAAGCAACCAAAAATGTGGTACTTGCCAAATAAAATAGTACAGTGCAAGTGCAATGAACTCTAATTCTTTCAAACTATGCCCAGCTGCCAGCCAGCCAATCGCTGGGGGTATGGCACCCAATATAGCTCCGGGGATGACAGCCAATGCACTTCTTTTCTTCAAAGGTGTATACATAGCGTTGTACCAAATAAATGAGAACAAAAAGAGATTTACACCTGTAATCCCTAATAGATCGTAAATTAACCACAATGAGACCAAGATCAATACTACAGCAAGGATAAGACCATTTTGAGGGCTCATTCTTCCAGCAGCGATAGGTCGATGCATTGTCCGTGTCATTTTCGCATCTGATTTGTACTCTTGTACTTGATTGAGTGTTGAAACACCCATAGCAACTAAAAGTACTGATAGTGTGGCGAGAAACATAGAGAGTTCTATCTCTCCCTTTGCCATAATATAGGCAAAGAGTGCGGAAAGACTTACCGCAAAAGAGAGAACGAACTTCGTTACGCTAAAGAAGTCTTTTATCATTTAGTATTTTCGAGATATTCAGCCATTGTTGCAATCTCTTCTTCAGATATATCAGGGAATGCAGGCATTTTACCAATCATGCCATTTTTACCATGCTTCAATACATGACTCAAAAGCGCTGCGTCATACCCAACAAGATTTGGAGCCATGCCATCCATCCCTTTTCCGTCTTCACCATGACATGAACTACATGCTGCAAATGACGCAGGTTGTTCACCTTTCATTCCGCCAGCTACATACGCAGCGATCTCTTCAGCATCCGCACCGGTAGCTAAACCAGCTGGCATTGCGCCCATATCATAACCAAGTTTATCTTGACCATTATGGATCACGTCCAATACTTGTGCTTTAGTCAATCTCGTTTTAAAAGAAGGTCCAACGATTACCTTATATGTTTCAACTGCATGACATTGTTTGCATCCGTGTCTTTGCAATAGCGCATCACCTGATTTAGCATAATTACCTTTTGGAGTCTCTTCTGTACTGTTAAACCAAGCTTCATACTCTGCTTTTGGAAGCACGACGAGTCTAGAGTACATATAGGAGTGGTCAGTACCACAATACTCTGCACACTCGATATCATATTCACCTGCTTTAGCATTAAACCACTGCTTCGTTGTACGTCCTGGAACCACATCTTCTTTCATACGGAAAGCAGGGATATAAAATGAGTGAATTACATCATCCAGTGGCGCAGTCATCTTTAAGATGATATTTGTATCTTCTGGTACATAAAGTGCTGAAATGCCCATAGAACCCTCTTCAATCATCTTGCCATTCTCATCCATTTTTGGATGGCTGAATGCTCCACCTACTTTATGAACATACCCATCAGCATTTGCAGGATACACATAATTCCATTGCCATTTTCTACCCTCTACATTGATCACGACACTTTCACTCTCAGCTGGCATTGTTCTAAGATTTTTCATCGCACTATAACCATAGTAGAAGAATACCATCAACAAGATCACTGGGATCACCGTCCAAGTAATCTCAAGTCCTGTATGGTGTGTTACTGTACCAATCTCTTCATCTTTGACTTTATCAGCACGGTATTTCCATGCAAAGTAAAACATCGGTCCAACTACCGATAAAAATAGTGCAACTGAGATTACAACATGTATCCAAAATGCCTGATCTACATGTCCAGCAGACGAAGCTGCCATAGCGTTAAAATTTTCTAACATATAAACACCTCCTTAATGTGCAGCTGGAGCTGTAATATGACTTTCAGCGCCAAATTGGAAATTGGTAACGTCTGCACCAATAACGATTGCAAAGAAAACTGCAACAAGCAATAATGAGAAAATCACCATTGCACCGATCAACTTTTCACCTTTTAAGTGCATATAGTAGATCACAATTAACCATGCCTTGATGACAGCGATAAGCATTTGAGCCAAAAATGTTGCATTTTGCATAAATAAATGTGGCTGTATAAATGTCACTGCTGTTAAGAGTAACAACCCAATCAGTACCTTAATATAGATACTTTTTTCTTCTTGATAATTTACTGTTTTATTAGTGCCCATGGTGTCCCCCTCCTACTACGTCACCTGCTCCGATCATGTAAAAATATGGGAAAACGAATACCCAAATAAGGTGTACGATATCCCAATACAAAGCGATATTAAAATGTAAAATATGGTGATCCGGACTTACTTTGCCTGCATTGATACGCTTAAGTAACCAAATCATCAATCCGATACCGATCATAATGTGAAAACCATGAAGTCCTGTCATCGTAAAATACATTCCGAAAAATATAATTTGTCCAAATGGCTTAGAGTGCTCATTTCCTGGTTGAAGCGCATCCAATCCAAGGAAAATACCATGGTGATATTCCGCGCTCCACTCTACTGCTTTCACACCCAAGAAAATAAGTGCAAGAAGAATCGTTGCATAGATCATCAACTTTGCACCTTTTACGTTACCGGCTCTCATATTGAGAAGACCAAGTCCCATTGTTAATGCTGAAACTAAAAGTACTACCGTGTTAAAACCACCCAACAATCTATTGAGCCCTGAAGAGGCGATAATATAATCTTGCGGATGTAAGATATTATAGTATGAAAGTGCAAGGAACATTCCTCCAAACATCATTACCTCAGTCAGCATAAAAAGCCAAAAACCAAGTTTCCCGCCATAAAAATCGTCTTGCCAACCTTGAACTACATGCTCATTTCCATCGCGGTCAACCGCGATTTCTGGTGTATATTCATGTCCCATCAGTCAATCCTTTTCATCGTTGTATAATCAAACTTAACCACTGGCTCACCGTTTCTATACTCATATGGTTCAAAATCTACATATGGTACTTTAGAGTGGTTTTCTAATGGTGGCGGTGAACTTGGCAAGTGCCACTCAAGTGTTGTTGCATGCCATGGATTTGTTCCCGATGCTTCACCACTTCTCCAACCTTTGATCAATACATAAAATGTAAAGATAAGACCAGCGATGAAAATCACCGCACCATAGAATGAAAGTTGGTGATAAATTTGAAATTCTGGTAAATAGTCAAAATAACGACGTGGCATACCTAGGTAACCAGCCACAAACATTGGGAACCAAAGAAGGTTAAATCCGATGAAGTTCATATAAAACGCGATTTTTGCTTGTGATTCGTTGTACATTTTACCTGTCACAAGTGGGAACCAGTAGTGCATACCAGCAAAAAGCAAGAATACAACCCCACCAAGCATCGCATAATGGAAGTGCGCTACAGTATAGTATGTATCTTGAAGGTGAATATCGACACCGATCATCGTAATCGTAATCCCCGTAAGTCCACCGATAGCAAATGTAATAATCGTACCAAGTGCCCATATCATAGGTGTAGAAAGAACAATTTTCCCTTTATACATCGTAGCTACCCAGTCATAGAACTTAATACCTGTTGGTACCGCAACGAAGAATGTCAAGAATGAGAAGACTGTTTTTGCAATATCTGCCATACCTGAAGTATAAAGGTGGTGACCCCATACCAAATAACCAATACCCGCAATCGAAGCCGATGAAAGAGCAATCGTTCTATATCCGAAGATCTCTTTTCTTGAGAATACAGGGATAATTTCAGACATGATACCAAATGCAGGAAGAATCATCAAATAAACAGCTGGGTGAGAATAGATCCAGAAAAGGTGTTCAAACAATACTGGGTCTCCACCTTTTGCAGGGTCAAAGATACCAATACCGAAATATTTTTCTAAGATTGCCAAAATAAGGGTAATCCCTACAACTGGTGTTGCAAGCAATTGGATCCAAGCTGTTGCATAAATACCCCATACGAAAAGAGGCATTTTAAAGAATGTCATCCCTGGGGCTCTAAGTCTATGGATCGTTACAAGGAAGTTAAGCCCTGTAAGGATCGATGCCATACCCAAGATGAATGCCGCAACAAGTGTCATAATAACGTTTGTTCCAGTATTCAGTGAGTATGGTGCATAGAATGTCCAACCGGTATCTGCAAATCCGTTACCTACCCAAAGAGAAGAAACAGCAACAGCCGCACCAAAAATATAGAGCCAAAATGTAAACCAGTTCAATCTTGGGAAAGATACATCTTTTGCACCGATCATCAGTGGCATCACAATGTTTCCAAAAATCGCTGGAATCCCAGGAACGATAAAGAGGAAGATCATAATCACCCCGTGAAGCGTAAATGCTTGGTTAAATGTATCTCCATCGATAAATTGTTGCCCTGGGGCAAACAACTCTAAACGCATTACAAATGCAGTTGCTACCGCTATAAAGAAAAATGTAAACATAACAGCTGCATACATCAAACCAATTCTTTTGTGGTCGATGGTAAGCATCCACTGCATGAATGTACTTTTCGGGTGCCCAATGGCACAGTGTGTTTCGTCGAAATAACTTTTACTCATCTAATGTCTCCTTTATTTGATGATGAATCTTTGTCATCTTCTCTTCTACTTGTTTTGACAAGATAGATAAAGAAAATAAGCATAATTGCGAACATGACTGTTGCTGCAACTTTTTCCCATGCAAAAACATACGTTTTCGCTTTTGGATCATATGCAAAACAATTTTGTATCGCTTTTGCGATACTAGGTCCCACTTTACCCTGACCTGCTTCTACGATTGCCATTTTTACATCAAATGGTAGTTGTTCTATACCATTAAGATAACGGGTGATTTTCCCTTCTGGCGATACCATAATTAAACTAGAAGAGTGAACATAGTCAACCATCCCTGCTGGTGAAACCTCTTTTTTATATCTAAATCCCATTTTATCGGCTAAGATTGTTGAAGAGTTGTTTTCACTGATGAGAAAGTGCCATGCATCAGGAACAAAGTTTCTGCCGATTGCGCCAAGCATCGTTTTTCTCTTTGCTGCTGCCAAGTCTGGCGTTTCATCCTCGGCAATACTTATTGTCAAGACTTTGTAGTCACTATTTTCCACCAAGTCTAAACGTGTAAGCATTTTTGCCATATCTTCTAATTGAGGTGTACAAATACCAGAACAACGGTAGTAGTTAAATGAAATCATTGTTGGCTTTCCATTCATAAGCTCTTTAAGTGACTTACTTTCGTGTGCTTCATTCAAGAAAGTCAAATCTAGGGGAATCATCGTTCCCAGTTGCTCATCAATTCCAATCTCAGATTTCACCGATTCTGCTGCTTGCAATCCAACAAATAACATGAAAAACATTATGATTAATTTTTTCATATAACCTCCATTCCTTTTTATATTTTTACAAAAAATATGGCTCATTTTATGCTTAAAGCACTTAAATGATTATAAAATCATATAAAAAAAGTAACTATTTCCCCGTTTTATGTAGCTAATATTCACAAATAAGAGAATAATTTTATAAAAGATAATTTATGCAAATATTAAAAATTTATTTTTTGTAAAATACTTAAATAAATATAAAGGAAAATACGTAAAAGATTACGCTTTTCCTTTCGCACTTTGAATAGAGTGGATATAGTGGTACGCTACCGGGATAGATTGCTCCTTAGGTAAATGTTTGATCAATCTCTTCACCATTCCTTCAAAATCTTCAAAAAGATAATTTGCCATCGACCCTGGGATAGGGTTGATCTCATTGAGATACACTTCTTCATTCACCACGAAAAAGTCACAACGGATGATGCTTCCTTTAAAAATTGGATCATAAATCTTTTTAAAGCTCTCTTGTATTTTCACCTTCATGTCATCAGAGATATTTGCTTGTAGTACTTGAGAATCACGCGCAAAATCCATATACTTTTTGTCAAAATCTAAAAAAGCCTCTTTTTGTGGTTCTTCTATGATAGAAAGCTCCCACCCATCGGTATATGTTCCTGCTTGGTTAAACTCTTTTACCCCTTCGATGAAAGGTTCTACAAGTACATCTGTATCAAACTCAAAAGCAACATCAAGCGCATAATCAAGCTCTGAAGCTTCCTTGACAATGCTCACACCAATACTCGATCCCAAACGTACCGGTTTGATAATCACTGGATAGTTCAGAGAAATCTGACGAGGATCATTTTTAGAAAGCACTTCATACGCTACTGTTTTAACCCCTAAGCTTTCTGCTAAAAATTTCGTATAAAGTTTATTATACGAAAGTGCAGAAGCCTCAAGGCGCGGAGAGATAAAAGGGATCTGATAAAATTCCATCATCGAAGCGATTTTTCCATCCTCGCCATCTCTTCCGTGAATGAGATTCAAAACGACATTGAATGCAACTGGTTTATTTCCAAAAACACCTTCCGCATAAAACCCACCTTTTTTTAAGATAAGTTTTTTTGATTTTTGATACGCGCCAGATGAAAATAACTTTGCGTTGATCTTATCGCTATCAATGAGATAAAATTGTCGATCACTGCTGACAAAAATATACACAATTTCTGTATCTTTCAATACCTTTTTCATAGTGATGGCAGAAACGATACTGATCTCATGTTCATAACTTGATCCACCAAATAAAATAGCGATTTTCATCTCTTGGCTCCCTAAAGCATCTTAGCAAATTCGCCAAAAATATAGGCACTCTCATGAGGGCCTGGGCTTGCCTCTGGATGATGCTGCACTGAAATTATCGGAGCATCCTTAGGAGCATCCTTATAACGAAGCCCTTCAATGGTATCATCAAAAAGATTTTTATGGGTCACTGTAGCCACTTCTGTGATATTATCGGGCACATTATAGTTGTGATTTTGCGCTGTAATTTCAACTGTATTGGTAACGATATTTTTTACAGGATGATTTCCCCCATGATGTCCAAATTTTAACTTATAGGTATCGTATCCATGTGAGATTGAAAGCAATTGATGTCCTAAACAAATACCAAAAAGTGGCACTTTTTTCGCGATCAGCTTTTTGATCTTTTCATGCTCATCTTTCAAGATAAGAGGATCCCCTGGGCCATTGGACAGGAAAACACCATGACACTCTTTTCCCTCTACTTTCTTAATGATTTCTTCTGCCGAAATTGAGTTTGGTACCACTGTCACTTCCATACCTGCATGGGTTAATTCATTAAGGATATTTCGTTTGATTCCAAAATCAAGCGCAATAATCTTTTTAGTCGTTTGCGGCGCATCATACATAAATGTAGTTGTGTTATAGCGTCCCTCTTGATGAATATAAGTCTCTTTGGTACTTACTTGCTCAATATAATTGACCTCTTCTATGCGTGGCGACGCAGAGAGAACTTCTTTAAGTTTTTCTTTTTCATGGATTTCAGTAGAGGCGATCATCATCATCGCACCTTCATCCCTAAGCATCTTTGTTAAAAAACGGGTATCGATCTGTGTAATACCCAGTACATTTTCTCTTTTTAACAAGGTCGCTAAAGTCTCCTGAGATCTAAAGTTCGAAGGTCGATCTTGGTAATGACGTACAATCACCCCTTTACAATGTGCCCCTTTACTCTCCATATCTTGCTCATTGCATCCAACATTTCCTATCTCTGGCATGGTAAATGTAACAAACTGCCCTGCATAAGAAGGATCGGTTACAATCTCTTGGTAACCCGTCAATGAAGTATTGAAAACGATTTCGCCTACTGCTGTACCCTCTGCGCCAAAACTTTTTGCTTCAAGCATCAATCCATTTTCAAAATATAAAGAAACTTTTTTCACTATAACATCCCTCTTTTCGCAAGCTCTTCTTGATACAATCGCTCATAAAGCAGTTCATAATCTTGTGAACCCGGAACGATCTCTCTCTCCATCCCTTTGATTTTATTGTACACGATATCATCAATCTCTTCATACGCATCTGCAAACGCTCTAAATGCCTTAAATATCACATTCTTCACTTGGTTTTCATTCACAGTATACTCTGCAAGATAATTCTCATACAGCTCATCCAAAATAAGATGCGAAAGGTCATTGTATCTATCGTCATAATTGATGATGACACCATACTCCGGTGCCATTTTCTTTTTGATCATAAAAAAGAGTTGTCTCTCATCTGCATGCTGAAACTCTATCTCGTCATAATTCTCATCAAGAATTTTCTTAACCTTTTCATCAAGCAGATGTTCTTTTGCAAGATTTTCATCGATAATCTTCTTCGCAGCAGCAACCACTGCATCTTTTCCTTTTGGCAAAGTAATAAAAGGTGCATTTGCTAAGTCTATCCCAATTTTCGTTGCTACATATCCTGTTTGTTGTGGTTTTAATCTCATTGCTACTCCTTTAATTATCGAATGATTGTATCTTTACGCTCTGGGCTAGTAGAGATGATGCCTATCTTTGTCCCTATCATCTCTTCCAATGCCAAAATATAGGTTTTTGCCGTTTCAGGCAACGCATCAAACTCTCTGATCCCTTCTGTTTTATCCCAGCCTGAAAATGTTTGATACACAGGACTCGCCTCTTCAAGGTCATAAGGAACATAATCGATCTCTTGACCATCTACCTTATACGCTACACATACCTTTATCGTATCAAATCCATCAAGTACATCAAGCTTCATCAATGCCACTTGATCTACCCCATTGACTCGGACAGCATGTTTCATCGCAACTGCATCGAACCAACCACATCTTCTCGGTCTTCCTGTAGTTGTTCCAAATTCATGTCCATTTTTTCGTAGTATGTTTCCCTCTTCACCCAAATCTTCACTTGGAAAAGGGCCATTCCCCACCCTTGTGCAATAGGCTTTTGCGATCCCTGTCACTTTACCTAAGTCTTTAGGGTTGATCCCTAAACCAGAACAAGCTCCTGCACTTACCGTCGTAGAAGAGGTAACATAAGGATAGGTTCCATGATCAATATCGAGCATCGTGCCTTGTGCCCCTTCCAGCAAAATTTTCTTCTCTTCATCCATAATCTGCCACATCATTTGTGTCGTATCAGTAATATAGGGACCCAGTATCGCTTTGTATGATTCAAGTTCTGCTAAAAGTGCTTCTTCATTAGGAACTTCTACCCCCATAGCATCAAAAATCGGTTGATTTGTTTTGAAAAAATCCATAATCTTCGCTGTCAATTTTTCAGGATTTAAAAGTTCACCTAAGCGGTGTCCCACTCTTGCGATCTTATCTCCGTAAGCAGGCCCGATCCCTTTTCCTGTCGTCCCGATCGCTTTATCTCCCTTAAGACGTTCTTTGGCTTGATCTATCAGGGCATGGTAAGGGAGAAGGATATGGGCTTTATCGGAAAGAAAAAGTCTCCCTTCTAGATGGTCAAACTGCTCCATCTCTTTGATAAAATCTTTAGGAGAGATCACCACGCCATTGCCTACGATATTTT
Source organism: Pseudomonadota bacterium (assembly GCA_041163165.1). Taxonomy (GTDB): domain Bacteria; phylum Campylobacterota; class Campylobacteria; order Campylobacterales; family Sulfurovaceae; genus Sulfurovum. The sequence continues at coordinate 1,926 of JBEARN010000046.1, read as the reverse complement.
TTGCATTTGGATTCAGTACACCAGAAGGGATAAGGTGCAACGCATACTTTTTATCGCCGATTACGATCGTATGGCCCGCATTATGTCCCCCAGCAAAACGGCACACATAATCATGTGTTTGCGCCATATGGTCGACAATTTTTCCTTTTCCTTCATCTCCCCACTGGAGACCTACGATCAAATCTGCTTTACTCATTTACCTTATCCTCTGCTCATTTTATTGCTTACACACTCATCTGTATACAGTGCAAATCCTGCTGCTTCGATACCATCAATGCTATAGATTCCACCGGTTGCCAAAAGTGCATTCTCTTCAAACATCCTAAATGTCAAAGAGTCATAGTATCTCATCTTCGCGTAAAAAAGTGGCGACATCACCATACGACCATAACTTAGTTTGAGCGCTACCTCTTTCATCTTTTGAAGTTCTGCTCTCACATCCTGAGGGAAGAGACTTAAATCTTCAAGGTCTTCGACCCTGTTGATCCGAACCAAAGCCTCGATCCAAGGAAGGTCGATCGCCATAATTTGTTCGATATGCATTGCTCGCAAGATATCCAAAGAAACACCGTATACCTCATTCAGCAAATGTGGTATACGGATATTGGCGATTTGCATGATAGGAGTGGAACCTATTTGATCCAATAGCTTAGTAGTCGTCTCAGCGATTTTCTCAAATGTTCCGCCTATCACCTCTGCCCCAATCTGATACTGCTCTTTCGTCGGGAAAGCAACCGTAGGTTGGATATAAAACCATTTTTTAGATTCTGTACTTCGCCCTAATCTTTTTGTCACGATTCGTACCACATCGGCTGTAGAATCTGCACGTAATGTCACCTCGTGATTCTCTTGATCGTTCAATCTAACCAAAACGGTTTGATCATCAAAACACTCATGCTGATGGTAAGAAAAAATTGGTGTTACAATCTCTTCAAACCCGAGCCCCTCAAGCATCTTACTTGCGATGGTTTCAATCTCTCTTTTAATCTTTGCACTTTGACCAAAATAGAGACGGCTTCCAGTGGGAATCTCGTGTTCAAATATCATTATTTAGACTCTCTAAAATACGTTTCATTAAAAACACGGCTTGCTGTTCCATCAAACGCTCGACGTCCGATATCTGCCAATGCCAACTCTATCGCATTGACTACCCATGCAGACTCATAGACAGGAATAATCCCCATTTGATTAATCCTAAAGATTTTACCTTTAAGATGGTCTTGTCCGCCTGCCATATTCACACCATATTGTGTCTTCAAAAGTTTACGGATAGGCTCTGCATCTTCATCGAAAACGGTACTCATTGCCAACGCTGGACTCTGCGGATAGACAGAAAACCCTATCGCTTCAAGTGCACTTTGAGTCGCGGTTGCTCTCGCTTTTGTATTCGTATACAACGCATCGATACCTTCCTCATCAATCGCATCAAACATCGCATTAAGCCCGATGATCAAAGTGGTTGCTGCTGTCCACGCTGTAGTATTTTTTTGTTGGTTTTTAATCTCTGTAGCAAGATTAAAATAATAATCTTTCCCCGCACCCGTTTTCTCTACCGCTGCAGATGAAAGACCTATCATAGCAAGTCCAGGAGGAAGCATTAGCGCTTTTTGGCTTCCTGTTACCAACGCATCGATATGTGTGACATCTATAGGCTCTACCCCGACTGCTGTAATACCGTCAGCCACTACCATAATCGCTGGGTTGATCTCTTTGGCTCTTTTTGCGATCGCTTCTACTGGATGACGCAATCCTCCGGCACTCTCACATACTTGGATAAAAATCGCATCAATATCACTATGTTCAAAAAGTGCTTTTTCTACATCTTCTACTGAAGAAGGGGTATTCCACTCATACTTGAGCTCTACCTTTTCACGCCCCATCGCATCTTCGATTTTCCCAAAACGCTCACCAAACTTACCTGCATTA
>JBEARN010000045.1:0-10010 GCA_041163165.1 Pseudomonadota bacterium | reverse complement strand
TACTGCTACCTTGCTGTTTATCATACTCTATGAATAACTGAATGCTATCATTCAAATATGTTCTGGGGTCTATGAATTTAGTTGCTTTCACAGCTCACCTCCAAACAACTTTAGAACCTCATCGGTATCAAAAACAGTAACTCTTTCGCTCACTTTGATTGGGGTCAGCTTCCCCTCTTTGGCATAGAGCCAAACTGTAGATAAGCCAATTCCAAACTCTTCTGCTATTTTCTTAGCTCTTAGTTTTTTTGGCAATTCTAATTGTCTATACATTTTGTTTCCTTCTTAGAAACAAGCGCTTGTTTTTATTATATTTGTCTGAGAGCTACTCAGATACACTAATGGTAGCCAAGCAAAAATGTAATGGAAAGCTGAGTGGGAGTTTTGAAAAAAATGTGTACTAAAAGAAGATGGTTTTAAAATTTATTTAAGTTTTGAGTACCTGATGACAGCTTTTGCTATATCTATATTGTCTATATTTTTAATGCCTTTACTTAACAATAGATAAGCTTTATATAGATTAGGGGCATTGTAGTTTTTGTCTTTTTGAAGTTCTATGCAACGATTAATAAGACTCACCTCTTTTTCACTTTCAAGAATGACATTATCTATGGATTCTTTACCATCGGCAAGAAGTCCCTTTTGCTTAGAAAGTTCACTCAATAAAAGATTGGTTAATCTCTCGCTTCTTTGACTTTTACTGTAACTTGATGAGGTTTTTTCCAGTATATAGCTTCTTGCTTCGTTATATGCATCAAGTTCATCCTCGAAATCATATAGCTTTTGTATGTTGTTGTCCTTTGATAGGTAATCATACATACCATCTTGAATCTCAAATATGACAGGATTATTAGTAAGCTGAAATTGATGCTTTGTAAAATCATAATCTATGGAGAAATCGGATACATTATCGTAACCAAGATTTATAATGTTGTTAAAAGTTTTATCTGACATAACTCCTTGATTTACTTTATCAGGAGTATAAAATGCACCATACATAGTTTTGGCTATAGAGATTCGTTGGACAGATTTCTCGTAGTCTTTTTTGTCTTGCTTTGCACCCTTTGACATTTTTTTATCTTTGTTTTGTGAAGCCTGCATCTTTTTCCGTTGGATATAATTCAAAGCACTTTCAACCTCTTCTACATCTATGGCTTCAGGGTATATAAAAATGTCATACTTTGTGACTCTCCCGTCATTTGTTAGTTTTTTGTATGTTAAATACTTGATGTATAGGTTATATTTTTTCGTATCGTCGCTCAGTGTTCTATTTTTCATTCTTCAACCCATCCAAATAGTCAGCATACCACTTCAAAAGCTCTCTCATTTGCTCAAGATAATTACTTTTATGCGTATATGCTCTTTCGACTTTCCCTCCGACACGGTGGTCAAGTACTGCTTCTTTCACTTCATAGGTTGCTTTGTGCTCATCCTGATGTGTTTCTGCTAAACTTCTGAATGTACCTCTGAAGCTATGCAAGGTATGTTTGCTTTTATAGCCCATATTTTGCAAGGCTCTGTTCCCGCTCTCTTTGTTGATAGGCTTTCCATCTATGGCAAAGATGTATTCTCCCCAACCACTTAATGGTTGCAACTCATTTAAAATATTTATAGCTTCATCCACCAATGGCAAAGTAAAGTCGTTTAGATTGCTGTCTTTTACCTTCATATCTTCTCTTGGGATAGTCAGCGTTTTCGCTTCAAAATCGACATACTTCCACTTTAGATGAACCAATGTACTGGCTCTTAACATCGTGTAAGATACAAACTGTAATGAGGCTTTAACGACAGTATTACCTTTATATGCATCGATACTCTTGAGCAATTTAGACAACTCTTCCTCTTCTGTTATCTTGGCTATGTGGGTAGTCTTAGGTGCAGGGAGTATCTCGTCACTGATATTCATAATGATGTTAGTTTCACAATATCCGCTTGTTACGGCAAAGAGCCATATACGACCGAGAAACTGTTTTAGTCTTTTTGCAGTGTACTCTGTCTGTTCTGCTTTGGTCTTGAGTATCTTTGTTATCTCATAGTGTTTGATGTGGCTAATAGGTGTTGAGGTTTTGATGTGACCTATAGGTGTCTTTTTGCTAAAGTACGGCAACAGTTCATTATAGAGTAGAGCTCTTGTTTTGGTTGCTGTATAGGCATTGACTTTCTTCTCGTGCACTTGCAGCCATTCATCGACGACTAAATGCAGTTGCGTCTTAGTCTCAAAGTCACTTAACGCCTTAACTTGTTTCTCTTCGTTTTGGTGTTTTTGCTTGAGTGTGTTTGGGTCTATGCAATCCAATACTAATTCATCGAGCTCTTTACGTTTTTCTCTTGCTTTTGCCAAAGTGACTTTAGTAAATGAACCAATAGCATATTCATACTCTTTGCCATTAAGCCTGTATTTGTAACGCCACAATTTAGAGCCATTTGGAAGCACCAACAAAAACAAGCCATTACCGTCATACAATTTGTATTTCTTAGCTTTTGATTTAGCGTTCTCTACTTCCTTCACTGTTAGCGGTGTAGTCGTACGTGCCATAACTTTTCCCTTGAAGTAATAAGGGGTATTATAGGGGGTAAAAAATTACCCCCTAAAGACAATTTAGAGCATTACCCCCTAAATTACCCCCTAAAAATTATAGCTGAAGTTAAATTACATTAGACTAACTTAGACAGTGAATAGCTTATAAGTATCGTATTTTAGGGGTTTATTGAGGTTTTATTAGATTGTGTTAGATTAATAAGTGGTGCGGATAAAGAGACTCGAACTCCCACGCCGTAAAGCACCAGATCCTAAGTCTGGCGTGTCTACCAATTTCACCATATCCGCATGTAATTGTTTTACAAAACAATAAAAAAATAAGTGGTACGTCCGTCAGGATTCGAACCTGAGACCGCTCGCTTAGAAGGCGAGTGCTCTATCCAGCTGAGCTACGAACGCACAATATAAAATCATCTTTGATTCCGCTTTACCGACCAAAATGGTACGCCAGAGAGGACTCGAACCCCTAACCCTCAGATCCGAAGTCTGATGCTCTATCCAATTGAGCCACTAGCGCTTCTTGGGGTGGTTCGTTATCAAATGGGGTGGATGACGGGGTTCGAACCCGCGACACCCAGTGCCACAAACTGGTGCTCTACCAACTGAACTACATCCACCATAATTTGATGATTTTACTTTGATTTAAAGATCTAAATGGTCGGAGTGAAAGGACTCGAACCTTCGACCCCCTGGTCCCAAACCAGGTGCGCTACCAGACTGCGCTACACTCCGTTACCTTATAAAAAGGAACGCAATTATAGTCAAAACGGTTCAATTTGTCAATAGCATTTACCTATTTTACGAAAATTATAATGTTTTGAGCTGATTTAAAAAGAGAGAACACTAAGCAACATTACACAAACTATCCTATACAATAAAAACCATCATACAATAAAGGCCATGCACCATGAATGAAATTTTTACTACACTCAACGAATATCTAGGCTCCATTTTCTTTTTTGATGTTTTTTTTGGTTCCGTTGAAGGTGCAAGTATGCCATTTATCGTTGCATGGCTTATCGCTGGTGGAGTTTTTTTAACCCTTCGTTTCGGCTTTATCAATATCCGCATGTTTGCGCACGCTTACAAAATCCTCATAGGCAAATATAAAACCGCTGACGATAGAGGCGAAATCTCCCCATTTCAGTCTTTGACCACAGCGCTTTCAGCAACGGTAGGATTGGGAAATATCGCTGGTGTTGCTATCGCCATCGCGATAGGAGGTCCAGGAGCAACTTTTTGGATGATACTGGCTGGTTTCTTTGGCATGACCCTCAAGTTTACAGAAGTAACCCTTGCGCAAATCTATAGAGAACAAAGACCCGATGGGCGCATCATGGGTGGCGCGATGCAGTATCTTTCGAAAGGATTGGCGGCAAGAGGGTATCAAAAGCTAGGTAGAGTTCTTGCTATCCTATTTGCTTTTCTTGCTATCGGAGGATCCCTTGGCGCGGGGAATGCATTTCAAACCTCTCAGGCGATGGGGGCATTAACGGAACGGATTCCTTTTCTTGAACACTATCCGATCGTTTTTGGGATTATCATGGCTGCATTGGTTGGTTTTGTCATTATTGGTGGGATTAAGCGTATCGCCCATACCGCAGAAAAGATAGTTCCTTTAATGGTATTTGTTTACCTGATGGCTTCCCTTTGGATACTTATCGACCATGCTTCTTTGGTGCCACATGCCATAACGACCATCTTCAAAGAAGCATTTGCCCCTACTGCAGCTGTTGGGGGTCTTGTAGGTGTTTTAGTCCAAGGATTTAAGCGTGCGGCATTTTCTTCAGAGGCAGGGATCGGATCGGCTGCCATCGTACACTCTACTGCATCGGTTAAATATCCTGTAAGACAAGGGCTGGTAGCACTTTATGAACCTTTTATCGACACCATTGTGATATGCACCATGACAGCGCTGGTCATCGTCACCACAGGTGTCTATGCAGCCGATGGTGAATTCGCAAACCTTGTAGCATCCAAACAAGGGGCTGCACTCACTGCTGCTGCATACGGCACTGTTATCTCGTGGTTTCCTGTGATCCTGTCATTCTCTATCGTTCTTTTTGCGTTTTCTACAATGATTTCATGGTCATACTATGGGGAACGTTCATGGACCTATATCTTTGGCGAAAAATATACACTTATCTATAAACTCATTTTTGTTTCATTCACAGTGATTGCCTCTATCACAAGTGCTTCTACATTACTTGATTTTTCCGATTTGCTTATTCTTGGGATGGCGCTACCAAATCTTATAGGGCTTTATGTGATGCACACGGAAGTGAAAGAGAATCTGAAAGCATACATTAAAAAATGGAAAAGTGGAGAACTCGATAGAGAGTGTATCGCAAAAGAGGTATGCGAGATTTAATAATCCGTTTACAAAGAAGGAGATGGGTTAGACCATCTCTACTTTTCGTTGCCCTTTCTCCAATGTTCCGATCACATAACCATCTGTATTGGCCAGTACTTTATCTACATTTTCAGGATCAACAACCCATACCATACCTACACCCATATTAAAGGCTCTATACATCTCTGATTCGTCGATGTATTGGCTCATGAATTCAAATATAGGCAATACCCGAATCGCATCCTTACGCACCACTGCCTTAATCCCTTCAGGAAGCACACGAGGCAAGTTTTCTACGATACCCCCGCCGGTGATATGCGCCAATGCCTTTACATACGGTTTGTTCGCTTTGTATTCTTTTACATAAATACGTGTTGGCTCAAGCAAGGTTTCAACCAGAGGCTTTCCTTCAAACTCTGTTTCCAAGCTCATGCCAAGTTTTTCAAAGAAAAGTTTTCTTACCAATGAATAACCGTTAGAGTGGATACCAGAACTTGGCATCGCGATGAGCGTTTGCCCCGCTTTAACATTCGCTACCATATCCATCTCTGAACGCTCAGCGATCCCTACAGCAAACCCTGCAAGGTCAAAATCATCTTCGCTGTACATTCCTGGCATTTCAGCTGTTTCTCCACCCACAAGGGCACACTCACTTCTACGGCATCCCTCAGCAATCCCTGAGACAACATTTTTTGCATTTTCAGGAAGCAATTTCCCTGTGGCATAATAATCCAAGAAAAACATTGGTGTACCATTGTTGCAGATAAGGTCATTGACGCACATCGCCACAAGATCGATACCTACAGTATCAAGCTTTCCGCTTTCGATAGCGATTTTGAGTTTCGTCCCTACTCCATCGGTAGCAGAGAGTATCACCGGTTCTTTATACCCTGTTGGGAGCGCATAAGCACCGGCAAAAGAGCCGATACCGCCGATAACGTTCTTATCAAAAGTAGACTTTACGTCATTTTTAATCGCTTCTACAAATTCATTTCCCGCATCGATATCTACCCCGGCATCTTTATACGATATATTTGACATTATTGATGCTCCTTTGTCTCTTGATTTTTCATTTTGTCGCATGAAGGAAATAGCTTTTTAAGTATCATAAGTCCAGGACAAAAACCTGTTAATCCTGCGATCACCAACATTACCATCATGGCAAACTGCAAAAGGAAAGCGGCTGCATACATACCCGAACCAGCCAATCCCATGACAAACCCTAAAATACTGGCCTGAATTAAACGCTGTAGTCTCTCTGCACACATTTTAAAATCCTTCTTAAAAATTGGATGTATTATATCGAACTTTAGCTGTCTAAGAGCGTAGTTTACGTCCCAGCTTCTCCTCGACAGAGTGTACTTTTTTACCTAAACGTCCTACTGGCCCTTTGCGATAATCGATCTTTATCGAACTATAGATACGCTCACAATCGACCTGCAATGCTTCGTATGCTTGGTTAATAATCGCCAGCACCTCCTCCACCGTTTCCCCTTCAAGTATGGTTCCCATCGGTGTAAGCTGATATGCCAATCCACTCTGATCTACGATATCTAAAACCCTCGCCACAAACGCACTTTTACTTTGTGTTTTTTCTGTAGGGAACATACTAAATTCTACTAATGCTGACATTATTTTCCTTTGATTGTTTTGTTCGATAATACTTGATGAAACTTACATTGAAGTATCGTATTGTGAGGGGATGTGGGTGATCGAAAGGATCTCTTTCAAAAAAGATCCCCTGATGTGTTCAAAATTAGCCGTTTTTCTTGTCTCTTGCCATTCTTTTTCTTATATTTGGATCCAAGAATTTCTTTCTTATTCGTACCGATTCTGGCGTGATCTCTATAAGCTCATCGTCTTCGATCCACTCCATCGCACTTTCAAGCGTAATAGGTCTTGGCGGGATCAATTTGATCGCCTCGTCAGCCCCTGAAGTTCTCATATTCGTAAGCTGCTTCCCTTTCAGTGGATTCACATCAAGATCTCCTGGTCTAGCCGATTCACCGATAACCATACCTGAGTAAACTTTATCTTGTGGCTTGATAAACATAACCCCTCTAGCTTGAAGGTTAAAGATTGAAAACGCTACAGCTTCTCCATCATCCATCGAAACGAGGGCTCCAGGCGTTCTACTAATCACTGTACCAGAATACGGGCGATATTCTAGGTATGAGTGGTTCATAATACCTTCACCTTTTGTGTCGGTAAGAAACTCGTTTCTAAAGCCTATTAGACCACGTGCAGGGATCTCAAACTCGAGCCTGACTGTCCCATCTGGCATCGGATTGAGTGATGTCATCTCTGCTTTTCTTTTGCCCAGCTTTTCGATCGCTACCCCTTGAAACTCTGCCGGCACATCAATAACCAAGTGCTCAAATGGCTCCATTCTCACTCCATTTTCTTCTCGTACAACGACCTCTGGTCTCGCAAGAAGAAATTCAAATCCTTCTCTTCGCATGTTTTCCGCCAAAATACCGATCTGTAATTCACCACGTCCAGATACTTTAAACGATGCTTCGCCAGTTGGTTCCATACGCATCGCAATGTTTGTTTCCATCTCTTTGGCAAGCCTTTCGCGTATCTTATTTGAAGTCACGTGTTTGCCTTCTGTTCCAGCCAAAGGTCCATCGTTGACAGACATAATAACAGAGAGTGTTGGCTCTTCTACGTGCATCGGATCAAGCGCCACAGGGTTGACAGGGTCACAGACCGAATCTCCCACATCGATATCACTAAATCCAGCGATCGCAACGATATCACCTGCTTCTGCCTCTTGAATCTCAATACGCTCGAGCCCTTTAAATCCGATCAATTTAGAAATTCTAGACTTAGACTTTGAGCCATCTGCTTTGACAAGAAGGTATTCATCTCCTTTTTTCACTCTTCCGTTAAAAATACGTGTAATCCCAATCCGTCCAACGAAGTTATCTGAATCAAGGGTAAAAACTTGCGCTTGCGTGTCCGCATCTGGAGATCCTTTTGGGTAAGGAACTTTTTCCAAGATCGCTTCAAAAAGTGGTGTCATGTCTTTGTTTTCATGTTCCATTTCCCACTTGGCATACCCGTCTCTTGCTGCAGCGTAAATGACAGGGAATTCTAGCTGCTCATCATTCGCATCCAACGCAACCAAAAGGTCAAACATCTCATTGAGTACTCTCTCTGGATCTGCGCCGTCTTTGTCAATCTTGTTGATGACCACTACAGGGATAAGCCCAAGCTCAACCGCTTTTTTCAAAACAAATTTTGTTTGAGGCATTGCACCTTCTTGAGCATCTACAAGCATCAAAACACCGTCTACCATCTTAAGTACACGCTCTACTTCTCCACCAAAATCGGCGTGACCTGGAGTGTCGATGATATTGATTTTGTGATCGCCATATCGGATCGCTGTATTTTTAGAAAGGATCGTAATCCCTCTCTCTTTTTCGATAGCGTTGCTATCCATCGCTCTTTCTTCAACGTGTTGGTGCGCTGCGAAAGTACCAGATTGTTGCAAAAGTTGATCCACAAGTGTTGTCTTACCGTGGTCAACGTGTGCAATAACTGCTATATTTTTGATCTTTTGCATAGAATATCCTAAAAATAGAGCTACGGCTCTATGAATTTTCGCGAATTATATCCAAAAGATACTATGTTAGAGTTTTATAAAGACAATCCGTAGAGCTCATGGTATGTTTTCATCGCATATCTATCGGTCATGGAGGCGATATAATCAGCAATCACCCGCTCCTTATTTCGCACCAAAAGAAGCTCTTTTTGATGAGGAGGCAAAAGGTCTGTGTCTTCACTAAATGCGTTGTAAAGACCCTTGATGCACTGCTTTCCTGCGTGCATTTTCCGTACGATTTTTTCATGTCTATAAAGCGTTTGGAACAATCTTTTTTTCAATCTTTTAAGCGCTGTAGCGGTCTCTTGTGAAAAACCTATCGGCAATGTTTCTTTAGCATCTATCGTTGCAGAGATAGGATCCTCTTTTCTATATCTTCCAACCCCTTCTTTAGACTGAGAGATAAAATCTTCTACCAATAATTTAATCAACCCTGCGACAAAACGATGTCTATAAAGCTTTTCTCCTCTACCCACACCTTCCTTCTGCACCATTTCATCTACGTGTAACACAAGTGGTTCTTCCATCAAATCTTCAAAAGAGATAAGCCCATATTTGATCCCATCATCGATATCATGTGACGTATAGGCTATCTCATCTGCATGGTCAACGACCATTGCTTCGAGGGAAGGGTGTTTGTGCAAACTAAAACGCTCATCCAATCCTTTTAAAAAAGGCTTTTCATACGGATACGAGTGTTTCAAGACTCCTTCGAGGGTAGCAAAAGTTAAGTTAAGTCCATCGAAATCCTTATAGCGTTTTTCCAACTTTGTCAAAACCCTGAAAGATTGAAAATTATGTTCAAAGCCTAACGCTCTGCCATCTTTTTTGAGCAACTTGTCTAGTTCATCTCCCCCTACATGCCCAAATGGGGTATGTCCTAGATCATGTGAAAGAGCGATCACTTCAGCAAGCGTCTCGTTAAGCTGTAGCATTCGAGAAAGGGTTCGGGCGATTTGGCTCACTTCAAGCGAATGGGTCAAACGCGTTCTAAAATAATCCCCTTCATGGTTTAAAAAAACTTGTGTTTTATACTCAAGACGCCTAAAAGAACTACAATGAAGCACCCTGTCTCTATCTCTTGCGAAAGGGTCTCTAAAGTCTGCTTCAAAGTTAAAAAATCTCTCTTGTGGTTGCACCAAATTGCCTTTTTGCTCATCTGTTATTTAAATAAATATGTGGATATAATTGTACCAAAATTTATGTTGGAGTGTACCCATGGAAAAAGTAGAAATACACCATATCCTGTATGAAAAACCAAAAGTTACACTTTTGCAACAAAGCGGACTAGGGGTTGCCGAAATCGCTGCTAGAACGTGTTATGACAGCTTTGAAAACAGCGAAAACAGTTGTGTCAAAAATGCGATGAAATCACTTGATACTGACGCCATTAACAACATTGAGCAGTCTGAACTGCTAGAGAGTCTCGCTTGGGTGCATCACCACCACTCCATCATCGAACATGCAACACTCAGTTTTCTCATACAGGGGACTTCTAGAGGGGTGCT
>JBEARN010000044.1:0-10147 GCA_041163165.1 Pseudomonadota bacterium | reverse complement strand
GTTAAAATAATATAATCTTTCTTATGAATCAATCACTATTCACTATTCACTATTCACTATTCACTTTGACACCTAAAAGGTGTCAACCGTGACCGCTTTCACGATACAGCTCCTCCATGGATGCCTAGTTTCCGATATCGAAGAGGAAAACCGAAATAGCTTTCAGGCACTTCAGCAACTTGGTGCAGTTGAAGAAGTGGATGGGCTATGGAAACTAACCTCTCTTTATCGTGTAGGAACACTTTTTATAGGTAAAGACGGCAAAGGGTATGTTGAAGCAGAATTCAAAGAACAAAAAGACCTTCTTATAGAACCTGACGATCTCAAAGAGGCAAAACACGGAGATGTCGTAGTCGCGAAACGCATCATCGCTAGACGTGGTCGTGCCAGTGGCAAAATATCGCTTATCATTGAACGGGCGCACCTCTTTACTATCGCTTATACCCACAAAGATGAGTTCGGCAATTTTAATCTACTCAATATCCGTACAGGTGAACCTACCCACGCAACAATGGAAGGGATGGATCTGAAAGCATTTAAATTGGGGACTGTACTCAAAATCGATATCGATAGTGAAAAAGTGTTAGAAGTGATGGGAAACCTTGATGATCCCAAAGTCGATGAAAAAATCTCACTTGCACTGTTTGACCGTCAAGATGCATTTCCTCAAGAGTGCCTTCAAGATGCACTCCAAGTAGAATCAGAAGTGACCAAATCTGAGCACCCTGACCGTGCAGACCTAACCCATCTAGACTTCTGCACCATCGACCCTGTCACTGCGAAAGATTTTGATGATGCGATCTATTTTGACTTAGACACTTACACCCTTTATGTCGCCATTGCGGATGTCAGCCACTACGTTCCTTTCTTTTGCCCTATCGACAAAGAGGCAAAAAAACGAGGATTTACCACTTATTTTCCGCACAAGTCATTTCCGATGCTACCGCGAGAACTCAGTGAAAACATCTGTTCACTCAAACCGAAAGTGGATCGACTTGCTTTTGTTTCCAAAATCGCTTTAGAAAAAAACACACTCAAACCACTCAAAGAGGAGTTTTTTGAGGCGATCATTCACTCGAAACACCGTTTTAATTACGATGATGTCGATCACATATTGCAAGAGGCTCATCCATCCTACGATGGTGCCATCGGTGATGTGCTAAAGTGGTTGCTTCCTCTGCAAAAGATCACAATGAAGCTCCGTCATGAACGGCTCAAAGCCGGATTTGACTTCCGTTCCGAAGAGATGAAGCTCACCATCGATGCGAACCATCTTTTGCTCCATACCCAGATCGAGACAGGTACACCATCGCACTCGCTCATAGAGGAGTGCATGCTTCTTGCCAACCAAGCTTCAGCGAAACGTTTTACAGGCGAAGGGGACGGGATCTTCCGTATCCATGAGCCACCGCAACTGGTCAAAATGGAAGCATTGCTTACCGAGCTTGCTTCGATCGGGCTTTATGTCGAGGAGTATGAAGATGCCCCTTCGTTGATACGCGCCATCCAAAAAGAGGCAGAGAAGATGAATCTCTCTTCAGAAGTCGATGCGATGGTGATCAAATCGCTCCGACGAGCAAGCTACGCCGCCGAAAATGTAGGACACTTTGGCTTAGGATATACACACTATAGTCACTTCACTTCTCCCATACGACGGTACGCCGATCTGATCTTGCACCGACTGATCAAAACACAGCTGAACGACGATGCGCAAGAAGCAGACTATCTGCTCAGAAACATCGAACCGCTCTGTGCAAGGGTGAGCGAACTTGAACGTGAAGCGACCAAAGCAGAATGGGATTTTAGAGACCGTAAATTTACACGCTGGGCAGCGGAGCACTTAGGGGAAGTTTTTGAAGCAGAAGTGATCGAGGCAGATGAACATACCAAAGCCGTTTTATTAGGTGAAATGAAAGGGATCACTGTGCATCTTCATGGCGATAAAGTGATGCTTTTTGACAAAATAAAAGTAAAGATCACTGAAGCCAATATCGCCCAAGCGATCATCATGGTGGAACTTGTAGAGAAACTAAGCAAAGAGGAGATGGAATTGTGAATCACATCAAAACCTATGCAAATAATTACTCATCTCTCATCTCTCATCTCTCATTTGACTCTAAAGGAGTCATCTAATGTACCAAAAAGAGTTTGACCAGAAGATACAAAAACAGCTCCCTAAAGCGGCACTTTTTTTTGGAGAAAATGCCTATCTTATAGACCATTACATCGATCTCTATGTGCAAAAAACGGATGCCAAGGAGAGCATGCTGACACTCTACCACGATGAGTGGAATTTCGATCAAGCTAAAAATTTTCTTTCGCAAACATCACTTTTTGGCGGCACCAATCTGCTCGTCGTCAAACATGACAAAAAGATACCCAAAAAAGAGCTTGATCTTCTCATAGAACTTACCCATAAAAATCAAGACAATTATTTTCTTTTCGGCTACATGGGAAGTGCACAAGATGCAAAGAGTATGCACGCCTCTTTTAGTGACAAAAATAACGCTGTATGGGTACGTTTTTTTGAACCTAATGTCCGAGAAAATATCGTATTGCTTCAGCAAAAAGCACAAAAAATTGGTCTCGATATAGACCATTTTGCGTTGCAACATCTCCTTTTGGTGCTGAACAACAATCTTGCGCTCAGTATCAATGAACTCGATAAACTTGCGATCCTTCAGATGAAAATCACCAGCAAAGATATCGATGCGCTGGTTTATTCTACGGCTCCTTTGGCTACCGAAGCCCTTTTGATCGATCTTTTTCACAAAAAACCTATCACGGAAACGATCACGAAATTACTTGAACTGGGAGAAGATGAGGCTTCATTGCTCCGCGCTACCCAATATTTTGTCAATCAAATTTTTCTTTTTCATGCCTATATCAAGCTGCACGGCACTGTCGATTCTGCTGCGATTTTGGGATATAAACTTCCGCCTAAAGTAGAAGAACAAAAAGCGCAGTTGGCACTTCGCATCAAACCTGCAACACTTTTAAAGATATTTGAGCACCTGTTAGAGAGTGAACTTCTCATCAAACAATCCCCTGCTACCCAACGTGAAATGCTCATGTACAGCATGCTCATCAAAGTACAATCTTTCCTTTAATCTCCCTATAAAAAACATTTGGATATAATGTCCGTTCCAAAATTCTTGCTCATTTTTGGACAGCTTTACTTGAGCTGCAGTAATGGGCTATTAAACCAAAAGGAAATACATGACTTGTTATGAAACACTGTTCGTAGTTAAACCTACACTAACAGAAGAAGAGATCAAAGCACAGATCACGAAAATTAAAGATGTTCTTGCAAAAGAGAACGCTGAGCTACTTGGCACAAACGATATGGGTATGAGAAAACTTGCATACCAAGTAGAAAAACAAAACAGAGGGTACTACACCGTTCTTCTTTACAAAGCAGCTGGTGGAGCGATCGAAGAGATCGAAAGAAACCTTAGAATCAATGAAGATATCATTAAATTCTTAACTGTAAAATACACAAAGAATAAAGAGATCGCACACTTTGACAGACTCGTTGCAGAAGCAAATGGTGCAAAAAAAGAGACCAAGGCAGTGAAAACTGAAACTGAAGTAGCTGAAGTAGAAACAGCTGAAGCATAATCGATTATAGATTGGAGCGACCTTTATGTACAACAAAGTGATTTTAGCCGGAAATCTCACTAGAGATATTGAGATCAAATACACACAAGGTGGTAGTGCCATAGGCAATACTGCGATTGCAACGACACGTAGATTCAAAGGGTCTACTGGTGAGCAAAAAGAGGAAACATTGTTTATCGATCTTACTTTTTTTGGAAGAACGGCTGAAATTGCAAACCAATACTTACGTAAAGGTAGCCAAGTTTTAGTAGATGGAAGATTGAAACTAGATCAGTGGACAGCACAAGATGGAAGTAAAAGAAGCAGACACTCTATCACGGTAGAGAACCTTCAAATGTTAGGCGCTAAAGGTGAAACAACACCTATGGGCGATAACGGGTATGGTCAACATGATGAACCAACAGAAAGTTATAGTCAACCTGCTTCTTCTGCGCCGAGAGCTGTGCAAGAACCTGTCTCAAGTATTCCAGAGATAGATATTAATAATGATGAAATACCGTTTTAGGAGAAACCATGTCAGAAAGAAGAAAATTCAAAAAAAGATTTTGTAAATATTGCGAACAAAAAGTAGATTATGTTGATTATAAAGATTTAAATCAACTTAAGTTTTCATTGAGTGAAAGATTTAAAATCATGCCAAGAAGACTTACAGGAAACTGCAAAAGACACCAAGAGCTTGTAACAGGTGCGATCAAGAGAGCAAGACAAACTGCGCTTATCCCTTACATCGTAGATAGAAAGAATGTAGTTGAGTCTCCATTCGAAAACTTAAGATAATTTACAACTCTACTCTCCCACCTTTTTGGTGGGAACACTCAACATTCATTTTTTGCCATAAACAAAGCCACTTTGTAGCCTGATATAGGTTATATTGACCCCACTATGTTATTCCTGCTTGCAGTAACCAATGGAACCATTTAAACATTTTTTTCCATTTGTCCAGATGGCATCTTGAAGATTTGCACTGGTTAAATTAACTCCTTTTAAGTTCGCACCTTCAAAATTTGCACCTACAAGATAAGAAAGGGCAAGAGTAGCATTGGAAAGATCAGCATCTCTAAGATTAGCATTTTTTAAACTTGCACGTTCCACTCGGGCATATTTTAGAGAAGATCCGGATAAATTTGCACTTCCAAGATTCGTGCCTTTAAGATTTGCATTCTGAAGATCAGCATTTTTGAAATTTGCATTGCTCAAGATAGAATCCTCAAAATTTGCCTCTTTCGCATTGGTATTTTCGAGATTTGCACTTTCTAAATTGGCACCTTCAAAATTAGTTTTTGTCAGTAATGTGTTTTTTAAATTTGCTTGCGATAGATTCGCACGTTTTAGGTTTGCGCTGCTTAAGTTCGCACCCTGCAGATTAAGATCCATCATCCATGCACTTTCAAGATTGGCATGGGGTGAAATGGTGATACCGTTAAGTTCTTTGAGAGGTGACTCTGCGTTTAAAAATGAGAACATACCAAAGAAAGGTAATAGGTAAAGTAAATTTTTCATTTAAGATTCTCCATTGTTCTGGGTTAAGAATTATTCTATAATAGACACAAAAGTATTTGTATAGAATATTTGTCATTTGGTTCAGAACCTATAAGAATCACTCTTTTGAGATTAAAAGACAAATAGAGGCTATGAATCATTTCTATTTTTAACTATTATAATTTATATCGAATCAATTAATGGATAAGCAAATGTTAGATTTACAAAGTATGAGAACAGAATATACGAAAGGGACACTTGATGAAACAACTGTTCCTGCTAATCCTTTTATATTGTTTGAAACTTGGTTTAAAGAATCAATAGAAGCAAAGATCAAAGATCCTAATGCAATGCTGCTTGCCACATCTGGGAAAAATAATCAGCCAAATATCAGGGCAGTGCTTCTCAAAATATTTGATGAGAAAGGATTTGTTTTTTTCACCAACTACAGCAGTGTCAAAGCGAAAGAGATAGAAGAAAATCCAAAGGTTGCATTAGAGTTTTTATGGCTCGATCTTGAGCGACAGGTACGCATATTGGGTGAATGCAAAAAGATATCAACCCAAGAATCTCTCTCTTATTTTATGCAGCGATCGCGCGAGACCCAACTTGGTGCCTGGGTCAGTCATCAAAGTGAAGTGATCTCTTCGAAAAAAATGTTTCAAATGCAACTCAATAAAATGAAAGAAAAATTTGCCAACCGGGAGATCCCATTACCTGATTTTTGGGGTGGTTATCGTGTAGAACCTTTGCAGATAGAATTTTGGCAAGGGAGGCCAAGTAGATTGCATGATCGTATATTATATTCTAAAGTATCCGAATCATGGCGCATAGAAAGGCTTGCGCCTTAGCGTTAAGATCGTTAATCGAAACATATGCTCTTGCGATTAGAATTGTTACAAAGGAGAATAAAATGCGAGTATTGCTAACAGGTGCAAATGGTTATATAGGCAGACGTCTTAAACAAGTACTACTGAATGAAGATATCACCTTGCGAATTTTGGTTCGAAATCCAAAAAGTTTTGATAAAAACCTCGATGCAGAACTCTCAAGAGGCAATACATTCGACATCGACTCTTTGAGATCGGCGCTCAAAGGCGTCGATGTCGCCTACTATCTGATCCACTCTTTAGAAGAGGAAAACTACAGAGAACTCGACAAACAAAGTGCGCATAACTTTCTTGATGTGGCTATAGAACAAGGGGTAAAGCGTATCGTTTATTTGGGTGGATTGGGAGTAAAAGAACAGGCAAGTGAGCATCTGCTGAGCCGTATTGAAACCGGAGAAATACTCTCAAGCAAACCCAAAGAGATCGAAACAGTATGGATCCGTGCCGGAGTGATCATCGGTTCGGGGAGTGCGAGTTTCGAAATCATTAGACATTTAACCGAAAAACTTCCTATTATGGTGACACCTAAATGGGTCAAAACACTTGCACAGCCTATCGGTGTCGATGATGTAGTTGCTTACCTCAATAGATCGAAGGATTTGGAGATACCATACAATTTAATGGTTGATATAGGAAGTGAAAAGATGACCTATAAAGAGATGATGCTCTCCTGCGCAAAAGCATTGGGACTAAAGCGGTGGATCTTTCCTCTGCCGATCTTAACGATCAATCTCTCATCCTACTGGCTCAACCTTTTTACCCCTGTCCCTTTCAGGGTAGCACGATCACTCATAGAGGGACTCTCCTCTGAAGTAGTGGTTCAAAACAATAACGCCGATACCTATTTTCCAGAAATTACGCCCATGGGATTCGAAGAGGCAGTCAAAAAAGCCATCTTAGAGATGGAGGAAAATCAAGTCTTTAGTCGCTGGAGTGATGCCGGTGGATCACATGATGCATGGGAAAAACAGCACAAAAACGATCCTTCAACTGCCGTTTTAATGGACAGACAGAGGATGAAACTCGATGGCGTTTCGCATGAAAGAGTCTACCGTACTTTTTGTTCGATAGGTGGTAAAGAGGGATGGTTTGGGTATGACTGGCTTTGGGAGATACGCGGCTGGATGGACAAGATGATCGGCGGGGCAGGTCTTAACAGAGGGCGAAGAGATAATTTTCGGCTTCGTGTTGGTGAGAGTGTTGATTTTTGGCGTGTTGAAGAGTTGGTAGAAAATGAAAGACTTTTGCTCTATGCACAGATGAAAGTACCCGGAAAAGCGTGGCTGGAGTTTAAGATCAAGGGGGATGAATTGATCCAAACTGCTTACTTTTATCCACGTGGCGTATGGGGAAGGCTTTATTGGTATGCATTGATGCCTGTCCACTATCTCGTTTTTGGAAATATGATACGATCCATTATTAAGAAATCTAAAGAAATAAATTGACAAAATACCTCTACTAAAGTCAAGTTCGCTCCTATAAAATGAGTCAAAAAAAGGAGTTTTGATGTTAAAAGACATTTTATATACTGGATTGGGTGGTGCATTGATCTTGAAAGAGCGGGTTGATGAGGAGATACAAAAACTGCAAGAAAAAGGGAAACTAAGCAGAGAAGATGCGGATAGGTTGATCGAAAAGTTTCAATCCCGAGGTGCAGAGGAAGAAGAGAAAATCAAAGCGCACATAAAAAGTGCTCTCAAGGAAGTCGTAGAAGAGATAGGTTTGGCTACGAAAGCAGACATAGAGGCTCTTAGAGATAAATAGTGCACGCCCTCTCATTTTACAAACCTTACAGAGTATGGAGAATTTTTAACGTTCTTGTCACGCTCTATTTGCTGATACGAAAACGTGATAGCATTTACTTTTTCAAACCATTATCACCTGAAGCGCTTCTTGATCATATCGTTCATTTAGGGGCAAGCTTTATCAAGCTAGCTCAGGTGCTTGCTACACGAAATGACTTTTTCCCACCGCGTTACCTAGAGAAATTAAAGATGCTGCATGATGAACTCCCTCCCATGCGCAAGGATGAAATGCAAAGGGTATTTGAAAAAGCATTTAACAACAATCCTTTTCATTCTTTTGAGGCAGAACCGATTGCTTCTGCCTCCATAGGTCAAGTGCATGCAGCATGGTTGGATGAAAAAACAAAAGTGGCAGTGAAATTAAGACGAGAGAATATTGAAAAACAGGTATCAGCCGATATTGCTATCTTGCGTCTATTCAACTCTCTATTTAAACCGTTATTTTCCCACTATACAAAGCATTCTATAGAAGCAGTCATTTATGAGTTCTCCTCTATGATACTTAAGGAAGTGAGTCTCAACCAAGAACGTGCCAATCTAATAGCATTTAGTGAAATGTATAAAGATATGGATGTCATTTTCCCCAAAGTGCATGCATCTCTCAGTTGCGATGATGCATTGGTGATGAGTTTTGAAGAGGGGGTCCGTTTTGATGATAAACCAGCGATAGAAGCACAGCATATTGAAATAAAATCTCTCATCGAGACACTGATCCTGTTCTATACAGAACAAATGTTAGTCCGTGGTTTTTTTCATGCAGATCCACACCCTGGTAACCTTCTTATATCAAAAGAAGGGAAATTAATTCTATTGGATTTTGGTATGGTCAAACGTGTTCCTAACCATACCCGGGTTGCGATCATCGAGTTGATCAAAGCAGCCAATGAACAAGATTATGAACGCTATGTCAGTGCGAGTAAGCGGCTAGGGACTGTAGCATACGATGCACCTGGCTCTGAGCTTGCAGAGTTTACGCAACGGATGTTTGACATTTTTAAGAATGATTCACTCGATAGTTCAAGCATGCAGGCACTTGCTTTTGAAGTGTTAGAGCAGACCAGAAATCTTCCATTTAAGCTTCCGCAAGAGGCGATCTACATCTTAAGAGTCAGTGCTATCATAGAAGGTTTAGGAACTTCATACATAGAAAACTTCAATGGGATTAAGGATATTCTTCCTATTCTTGAAAAAAATATCCCCAGAGCCTTAGGTGCTAAAGAGAGCCTCATCGAAACAGTGATGGATGAGTTTAAGCAACTGCCGCTCGATCTGAAGGCGTTCAGAGATGCGGTATATAAAATCAGTGAAGATAATCTTATGGTGGAGATTTCCAAATCTCAACTTGAAGTAGTTGAAAAAAATATAAAAGAGGCTCTGCAACCTTTTATATTAGGTCTACTGTTGATATTCTCTTCATTTTTTTTGTTGTTGTATGATGAAGCGTTAAAAGAGTTTGCGCTTCTTCTTTTTGGCGGTGGTGTTCTTAGAATTGTGTTTCGAAAAGGGTAACCTATAAAGAAGGAGGTTGGATCTATGACCAAGCAAACAAGCAATATCATTAAAGCGGCAAAACTTCTCAAAAAAGGGGTAAATGTCATCTACCTCATCAATGAAAAAAATGGGTATCAGCTCTTTACTTTTGCTTATTGGCAGTGCAGAATTGGCACACTGATATCATTCCGGACGATTGTCTATGCAAGGGAGAAAGATATGCTTTATTGGATCCTAAAGATATTCAGTATGGTTTCATCTGGGTATTATCGTCTTATTTTGAAAGTCTCTTAGCAGTCGCTGCGTGTCTGTAGTGAAACATACGTTTCAGGTCATATTTCACTAGCCATACAAATGGCAGGCTCAAAGGCTGGAGAGGGAGTGCAAATGTGACAGTGTCTTTCAGTATGGTTCTGTTGCGATTGATCGGTATAAATTGATGCGAATGTCTGAAAAATTTGAAAGGTGAACGTAGAGATCGGTCTATGATTTCGTGAGGAGGTGTGACCTCTTCAAAAAGAAGTTCCCATTCAAACGAAACAAACCACTTTGCAATCCGAAGTGTGACTCTCTTCCCCTGTTGCATGGGTGGTTCGTAATCCAAAATGTCTACCTTAATCCATGGTGGTGTGATGAGAGAGAGATTTTGAGTATCTGCATGAAAAGCAAAAAGTTCTTCGGCACTGCATTCTATGGTTGATTCGTAAATAAATGAATGTTTCATGCACACAGTATCTTATATATTTTGATCATTTGGTAGCGTGTTTTTGAACGTTCATCTCTATGAAAAGACATAAATTCGCTACAAGAGACCATACTCTCATTATATAATAGAGACATAAATACCCTCTCTAAAAGGTA
>JBEARN010000043.1:0-10211 GCA_041163165.1 Pseudomonadota bacterium | reverse complement strand
GTTCAAATTTTTATCTACAGTCGATAGAATTGTACCGTTGTTTTCTATGAAGAGTGTGCCATCACCATTATGCGTAAAAATCGCATAAGAACCATAATCTGTCATGCTTGAATTCACATCAACACTTATTGTCCCTGTATTATGTATTAAGGAGTTGGTAATATTTTTATAGGAGTAAATTCCAGCAACGAAATTAATCCCATTCGCACTGAGATTTCCTTCATTCATTATGGTTGAGTTTTCTAAGCCCCATACAAAAATGTCAGATGCATAGCTTGCTTCTGAAATAGTATTAATATTACCAGTTTGTTTATTTTCAATAAAGGAATTACTAAAATAACTGGCAAAATATAAACCACTGCTTATTCCAGATGTGCCACTAGAATGTGTGTAGATCGTGTCACTATTTGTGATAGATGAGTTGTGAATTTGATTTCCATGAGAGTTTGGATTACTTTGATATCTCCAACTAGCTATACCAGAACTCCAACCAGAATCAGAGTTTGTTTCGATTGTTCCGCTGTTTGAAAGTTGTAAATTTGATATTATTCCACCAGAGTGAATCGTAATTCCATGTGCGTAATTTGGGTTAGCGACAGTATCTTTATTTCCTATTGTTATGGTTCCACTATTTGTAATATTAATATCATCAGCATTAAAATTGAAATCAGTGTTGATGGCTATGCCTTTCGCACTTCCTGGTTCTCCAAATATAGAAATATTTCCTTCGTTGACTATGGAGATATTCAACATGTCATTGTCGCTGGCTTCTTTTTTGATGCCGTATGCTTCAAGTCCATTATGGACCACTTCAATAGTTGAGGCATTGCTGATATTAATATCTAAAGAGCGTGGAGAGACATCTGAAATACTTAGCCCAGTGTCATCACTGGAAGTAGATATGGTTCCATCTAAAGTAATAGCAACACTGGTATTCGCATCATCGTCAATCGCGATAGCATCATTGATACCGTTGATATCATATAAACCATTGATTCCAGATATTTCTGCATGAGAAAGCGTAGGCGAACCACCTAAAATTAGCCCACTGACAACAAGAGAGACTTTCCCACCTTTGAGGATTCTAAAAATTGATTTTTGGTTTTGAGTGATATGGAGCATTAATCATCCTCTTTCTAAAAAGTTCAGATCGAATATACCGCAAGTATACTGAATGTACTATTTTTCATATTCTTGATCAATGTACAAAATTAAGACTATAATACATAAATCTAATACACTTTTTACAAAGTTTGAGCTATCATATATCCTCATTAGATTTCAGCAGAAGGCAAAAGATGAATTTAAATAAACAATTTTTAGGCAGCATAGTGATCGCATTATCGTTTTTTATCCCAGGGTGCGGTGACAAAGATGAAGTCGCAGAGTTTAACAAACCCGCACTCTATTGGTACCAGCAAATCGCCGATAGTATCAGCGATGGCAACTTGGACAAAGCAGATGCTTATTTCATCTCTTTAAAAAGTGAGCATATGCGTTCGCCATTGATGCCTACGGCAATGATGATGTTGGTGCATGCGCATATGAATGAAGAAGAGTATCTTCTTTCAAACTACTATCTGGATGAGTATAACAAACGTTACGGAGAGTATGAGAGTCGTGAATACACTGACTTCATGAAACTTCAAGCTTCGTTTTTGGGGGTGAAAGATGTGTACAAAGACCAAAAACTTGTCCTAGATACGATCACAAAAGCCAACGTTTATCTCAGCCGTTATCCAGGTTCAAACTATACACCGCTTGTGCACACATTGATGATCCGGTTACAAATGACAGAATACCTGCTCAATGAGAACATCGCAGCACTTTATGATCGTACAGGCAAAAAGGAAGCCGCTCAAATCTGTCGGGATAAAAATAAATGTTCGGCAGTGGAACAAACCGATATTACACCACCAGCGCAAGGGTTTATCGGAAAAATTTTCGATTAATTTTTAAAGCTATTTTTGATAAAACCAAATATTTTTTAAGGAGTTACACCCGATGCAACTAAGTGATTATGATGCGTTTCCCACCACGTTACCTGTAGTAGTGGAAGATGAACTTTTCCTCTATCCTTTTATGATCAGTCCTATTTTTTTAAGTGAACAAAAAGACATCGATGCAGTTGCAGATGCAATGGAAAAAAACTCTTTGCTTTTTGTTACATCATCGATACTTGGGAAAGAGGGCGTTCATGATTTTGAAAGTATGTACAACGTCGGTGTTATCGGATCGATCATGCGAAAAGTGCACATCCCTGACGGCAGAGTGAAAATACTTTTTCAAGGGCTTGCCAGAGGGAAGATCGTCGAACCAAAAGAGGGAAGCTTTAACCGAGCACTCATCGATATCGTAACGTTGGAAGACTATAACCAGCTCAAAGTTGATGCCCTGATGGATATCTTGCGCGATAAAGTCAAACAGCTCTCTACGTTTAACAGTCATATCCCTGCGGACCTTGTAAGAACCATCGAAGAAAATGATGAGCCAAACCGTATCGCCGATCTTGTCTCTTCGATGCTCAAGCTTGATAAAGATGTGGCGTATGGACTTTATGTGGAGCTTAATGTAGAAAAACGTCTTTTAGGACTTGTCGATATCGTGACGTCAGAGATAGAGTCGGCTAAAGTGCAACGTGAAATCCGTACCAAAGTGCATACAAAAATCGAACAGAAGAATAAAGAGTATTTCCTGAAAGAACAGCTCAAAGAGATACAGCATGAGTTGGGGATGGATACCCAAAGAGAAGAGGAGATCGCTCTTTTTAGGGAGAAAATCGAAGCACTCAAACCACATATGGAAGAGGGGACATTTAAAGAGATTAGCAAACAGTTAGACAGATTTGCAAGAATGCATCCTGATTCTGCCGATGCGAATGTCATCCAAAGTTATTTGGAATGGGTGCTTGAAGTGCCGTTTGGGAAAATGACAAAGAAAAATCTTTGCGTCAAAGATGTCTCGGAAGAGTTGGATAAAGACCATTATTCTTTGGAAAAACCTAAAGACCGCATTGTAGAGTTTTTTTCAGTACGTGAACTCGCAGAGTTAAGAGGGATCAAACAAAAAGAGATGGCCGGTGTGATCCTCTGTTTTGCGGGACCTCCCGGAGTGGGTAAAACCTCTTTGGCAAACTCTATCGCTACGGCATTGGGAAGACCGCTGGTTCGCATCGCTTTAGGTGGGCTAGAAGATGTCAATGAGTTGCGTGGGCACAGAAGAACTTATGTGGGCGCGATGCCAGGGCGTTTGGTGCAAGGTTTGATCGAAGCAAAAAGTATGGACCCGGTTATCGTCTTGGATGAGATAGATAAAGTGGGACGAAGCATGAGAGGAGATCCGACAGCAGCACTTCTTGAGATACTTGATCCTGAACAAAACAGCAAGTATAGAGACTATTATCTCAATTTCAATATCGATCTGAGTAAAGCGATTTTCATTGCTACGGCAAATGATGTAGGCAAGATACCTGCTCCTTTAAGGGACAGAATGGAGTTTATAGGGTTGAACTCTTATACACCTAAAGAGAAATTTGAGATCGCCAAACGTTATCTCATCCCCCAAGAGCTCAAAAAGCATGGGTTGAAAAAAAGAGAATTTTCTATCTCAGATAAAGCGTTGAAAACATTGATCGATGAATACACCCGTGAAGCAGGCGTGAGAAATCTTCGTAGAAGAGTCGCAGGGCTTATGAGAAAAAGCGCGCGTGAGCTTCTGGAAGATAAAAGTAAAGAATCGATCGTTATTTCTCGAAAAAATTTGGAAAATTTCACGGATAAAAAAGTATTTGAAATCTCACCAGTCGAGGATGAGCCAAAGGTCGGTATCGTCAATGGTTTGGCATGGACAGCTGTGGGTGGAGACGTACTTACCATAGAAGCGATCAAAATCAAAGGAAAAGGGATCTTGCAACTCACGGGAAGTTTAGGTGATGTGATGAAAGAATCAGCACGGATCGCACACTCGGTAGTAAAAATCCTGATCGACAAAGGAGAACTTCCTATCTCTCCGGCGAGTATTCCTCATAGTGTGCAGGAAAGAGAAGAACGTATTGCGCTTGATGCGAGCGAAGTGTATAAGCGCTACGATCTTCACATCCATGTTCCTGAAGGTGCAACGCCCAAAGATGGTCCAAGTGCAGGGATCGCGATGGTAAGTGCGATCGCTTCTATTTTGAGTGATCAGAAGATAGACAATTTTGTCGCGATGACGGGCGAAGTAACATTGACAGGGAAAGTGCTTCCTATCGGTGGGTTGAAAGAGAAGCTGATCGCTGCGTATAAAGCAGGGGTGAAAAAAGCATTGATCCCGATCAAAAATTATGAGCGTGATTTAGATGAGATTCCCCAAGAGGTTAAAAGTCATGTTCAAATCGTAGGGGTTTCTTCTGTCAATGAAGTCTTAAAAGAGATCTTCGTCAAATAAAATTTCTTCTAAAAAGCATCATCTATAGGTTTGGATGATGCTCTCTATAGTTTCTTTGGTAACACTATTGAAGATCGTTTCACCTTTGAGCGTTGTTACTTTTTCTTTCTCATTCTTATGGGTTAATGCGATGATGGCTATGTCTTTATAGTGTGTAGCGATAGCGTCTGTGAGTAACTCTGAATCGATGAAAACAATATCATACTGTCCTGAATTCAAACGCTCTTCAAGCATATTTACATCTTCTAATGTGTCATGTGCATACGCTAGATTGGTTAAAATTTTTGACAAGATTTTGCTTGAGAGCGGCAGTGTTTCGGCGATAAGGATTTTTTTCTCTACTTGCAATGGAATGGTTTCGTTTTCAGGGGCTGTTTCTTCTACGGAAAATGGCCCTTCTTTTAAGAGAAGATCAACGGTTTCTTTTTCATTTTGTGTTTCCAATGGCAAGATTTCATCCTCTACCACTTTTTCGATCACTGGTTCTGCAAAAGGGGTTTCATTTGGTATACGTTTCGTTGCTTGAACGGACAACAAGGTATCGATACTTTCTATACCTTTTTCGATATACCAATACGCTTTTTTCATCCCTTCTAAGGTTTCTAGATTTGTTGTTGTGTCGATGAGGTTGGCTTCCTCTGGCAAATGTGCATCATGCGATCGCATCTGTGCAACCGTTTTCTTTAAAACCGTTCCGAGCAATTGTATATTTTGGAGCATTTTTTGATGGGTGTTGTACCAAAGGTATCCTAATGCGAAACCAAGCATCAGCAAAAGAACAGAAGCGATAAGCGATAAAAGTCTTTGGTTTCGAGCATGATTTAATGTATGTTGCAATCTATCTGATACGACCCATGTTATTTTAGAAAGTAGAGCGATTTTTTGGGTTTGAAGTTCAAACCAATCGACAGCATTTTCGGCATATTTACCAGAGTAAATCTCTTTTTGGACTAAAAGCGTTGCTCCATCGAGGTTATGTAAAAGCGTTTTTGTTTCCTTAGTGGCGAGAAGTTTTTGCACTTGTGTATGGGATGTTTTGAGTGAATCTAACGCTAAAGCCGATTTGGCGCGCAGTGTGTTCCATAGTGTTATCTCTTCTGGAGAAAGAGATGTGTATTTTGTGAGAAAATATCCTATATAGGCACGTTCTAATTCAGTATATTCTGTTGCCAAGGAGAGTTGTGAAATTTGATGTATCAATGCGAAGATATCTTTATCCGCCAGCTTATTTTTGGTATCCAATGTATCGTTGGCAAGAAGGTAAAGTCCATCATGATAGATGCGAAACACACCCTCTTGCATCGCTACTTTTTTTGCATCAATATTTTTTCTTGAAAGAGAAAGACGACCGATATTGTCTAAGAGTGCTTGTGATGTAATGAGATTTTGACTCTCTTTAATACTCATATCAGTCCTGTCGCGTTGTTTTGAAAGTATCTCCTTATAGTCATTGGTTGCGCTGCCTAAATAAAGTGCGGTGAGTCCATTTTCTCTACCGATGTTAGTGCGTACTTTTTCCAAAGCGCGATACGTTGTCAGGCTTTTTTGAAGTGCATCTGTTTGATAGTAACCGATAGAAGAGATTACGATACCATAACTTGCAGCAAGGATAAGAAAAAGAACAGGTACCAGCGCCATCAGTTTGATTTTATTTGGCAGAGTCATGACTTATTTCCTTTGGCTCAATGTGTGAATCTGAATTTCAAACGATAAAAGATGTCCCCAGAAAGATGTGATATGTTCTTTTAGTTCCTCAAATGTATTGGAAAATTGGATCTGAGAGAGGGCGTCTGCCAATCTTTTGATATGGAGATTATTTGCGGCGCCTTTCAACAAGTTTGCGATCTCTTGAATTTGGGCTATATCGCCTATTTCATACGCTTTGAGTATCTTATCCATCTCGTCATGGCACTGTTGGATAAAATCGACAATGAATTCTTCGATCAAACTTACAGGCAAAGAGAGTTCATTTGCAGCTTCTTCGATCCGAAAATCAAAGTAAATAGGTTTTATTTTTTCAAGAGAGAGTGTCTGGGGGCTATTGGGTTCTTTTTTTTGTGGATTTTCCGTTGTCTGTGGAGAGAGTAGGGATATTTTTATCTCTGCTAAGGCAGTGTAAAAAGAGTCGATAAGAGATGCTTTTTCTTCTTCTGAAACGACAGGTAGCTGAGAGATGATATCTCCCGCAACGGGAAGTTGCAGCAAATCACTCAGATGGGTCAAGGTAGTGATGGCATGAGAGCGATTTTCTTTATTTTCTCCCAGAAGATCATCTTTAAGGGTATCGGCTGTTTTAACAAATTCGTTGAAAAATGTATGATAATCTTGTGTCGAAATTCCGATTTGTTTGCTGATTTTTTCGACATCTATGCGTATCGAATGCTCTTCTGGTTTAGAAGGAGAAAGGGCTTCTTCTTTCTGGTCATCATCGTTTTCTATGATCTCTTGAAGATGATTCGGGTTAGATGCATCGTCATCTTCCAGTAAAGTAAGATGAAGTATCTCATCATCTTTCTCCCTTAAACTATCTTCTTGAGGAATCGCTTCTTCTTGGGTAGCGTCATAGTGTGGAGTCTCTTCTTCATCCTCTTTGATAGGGATGAGGTCTAGCGGTTCATCTAAAGAAAATTCCGACACTTCATTTTCATGATTAATTTCTTGCAGGGTTACTAAAGTGATCTCTCCTAAGAGGCTTGAAAGAGGAATTTTAGAGACGATGAATCGATGTGTGTCAAGCGGAGTAGTAAGGGTCAATTCCTCTTCAGCCAAATCAAAATGTATCGCTTTTAATGCGATTTTTACACTCAATTCGTCAATGTCTGAAACATCACATAAATCAAGCAAGGTTTGATCTGCGCCAATTATCGATGAAGTTTCATTGAGTAGATAATACATGCTAACACTCACTCCTGTTTGAATCATTTTTGTCTTAAAAAATTCGTTTGATAAATCGATATGCCTAAAACTTTATACTAATTAAACTAAAAATAGTATGAATTAGGCTAAAAAGCTATGAACGGTGTGAGATGAGAATGTCTGCTATTTTTTGGTTGGTGACATTTTTCAACTCTTCATGAGACGCATTTTCGATCGCTTCAAATGTGCCAAAATAATCGATCAATTTTTTTACAGTGGCTTTGCCTATCCCTTTTTGGTTGAGTAGGGATACTTGTGTATCTTGTTGACGTTTTTGGTTTTGGTGATAGGTGATCGCATAACGGTGCGCTTCATCGCGTTGTCTTTGTATCCAAAGTAAACGTTTATCTGTAGGTTGAAGCTCAATGATCCCTTGCGTGGTATAGAGGAGATCTTTGGCTGACCCTTTTGCCCTGTGGGCTTTGGCATCGAGCTTCTCTTTGGCGATGGCGATGATATCAAGATTGATATTGGCTTCTTTTAGAAGGCTTATCGCAAGGTTGAGGTTGGCTTTTCCGCCGTCAAGTATCCAAAGATCAGGCGCAGGGGCTTCTTTAAATTTTTCTATACGGCGAGAGAGCATTTCTTTCATTTGTCCATACTCATCTTTTTCATGCAACGTATAACGTCTGTAAGCCTCTTTATCCCATCGATTTTCATCCCACACGACCATCCCGCCTACAGTGGCTGCTCCCATCATATGAGAGTTGTCAAATGTTTCTACGCGGTAAGGGATGACGGAGAGATCCAATAGATCGGCTATTTTTTGTTCCATGATCGTGTCGTTTTGCTTGTTGCGTAACAGTTCTTGCGCGTTTTGAAGCGCGAGGGTAATCAGTTTTGCTTTTGGACCCCGCAGAGGAGTGATGATCTCTATTTTTTTGTTAAAACGGGAGGAAAGTGTTTGGGCGATTTGTGGTGCATCTTCAAACACGTGAGCAGTTAAAATTTGTTTACTCATTTGTGGAGAATCTATGGTGTAAAATTCTAACAAGGCTTGTTTATAGGCTTCATTTTCATCGAAGATATGGGTATGTCTAAAATAATTGTAAGTAGAAGAGATGATTCTTCCATTGCGCATAAAAAGCTTCACGATGACGCCCCTTTCATCGCCGTTTAAGATGGCAAAGATATCCAAATCCAAAGCATTGGCAAAATCGATGTTCGATGTAAGCGTTAAAGAAGAGATAGCCTCTATGGTATCACGCATTTTAGCTGCTTCTTCGTACCGTTCCTGTATCGCCAGTGTGGTCATCTTTTCTTTCAGTGTGTCAACGAGTCGATTACGCTTGACAATAGTATTTTTGGCTTCGGCGATGATCTGAGCATATTCGGTAGGAGATATCTTCCTCTCACAAGGGGCAAGGCATTTTTTGATTTGGTAAAAAAGACATGCTTTCCCTTCTTTCAAGCATGATTTTTTTTGCACAAGCGGATAAACTTCATAGAGGGCATCCAATAGCGCTTTACCTCCGCTTGGGAAAGGACCGTAATAAGTGACTTGTTTCCCTTGGATCACTTTTCGCGTGATCTCAAAACGGGGATAGTCAAGAGATTCATCGATATAAATGTAAGGATACGTTTTATCATCACGCAACAAGATATTGTATTTGGGCTTGAGTTGTTTGATCAGAGAATTTTCTAAGATTAGCGCATCTTCTTCCGTATCGACAACGATATATTCAAGCTTTTTTGCTTCGTGAAGCATCTTTAAAATACGAGGACTTTGTGCAAGATTTGGTCCAAATGCAGGAGAGAAGCGCCAGTAGCTTTTAACCCTGTTTTTTAAATGTTTTGCTTTTCCCACATAAAGAAGCTTGCCATTTTCATCAAAGTATTGGTAGATACCAGGAGAGGGCGGGAGTGATCGGATTAGGGTTTGCATCTTATGATACTTTTGATTCGTTCAAATTTCTCTTTGAGGTCGTCATCGGTTGGCAGAGTGAAATCTCCTTGGGCACGTTCTTGATAGTGAGGAGTGGTTTGGGAAGTCTTTTGTTCATCGACGGGATGGTATTTACTATGAAAAATGACTACGTTATTGGCTTGTAAACTTTCGCATGCTTGGATATTGTTAGTGAGTTGCGTTAATAGGCTTTTTAATAAATCTCTATTATAATTGAGTTCCATTTTAAAACCAGGGTGTTTCACGGCGACAAAGAGTGTCATGTTTTTGACATAAACAAAAGCGATCGCTTTTTGCCATTTGGGCGTTAAGAGCGCGATGAAATTTTGGTAACATTCCTGTTTTTTCAAGAGTTTAAATTGAGGTTGGGAAGAGAGATGAGACAAAATCATGCTGGCTTTTTTCATAGAGCGATTATAGCATCACTTTGCTGTATCATATTGGCAGGTTGCGGATATAAAACAAACCCTGTTTATGTGCCTGACACAGAAAAGAATACGACGCAAAAAGGTAACTAATGCAAAAGTATGATGTGCTGATTATCGGTGCAGGTATCTCAGGATTGTATGCGGCGATGCAATTGCCTAGCAGTAAAAAAGTGTTAGTCGTTTGCAAAGATATCCCATGGGAGTGCAATACCTTTTACGCCCAAGGAGGTATGGCGACTGCACTAGATGAAGCAGATGTGGCAGTGCACATAGAAGATACGATGGCAGCAGGCGCATACCATAACGACAGAAAAGCAGTAGAGATACTCTCTCGAACTTCTTTGAAAACCACACCCGAAATCATCAAACAAGGAATGCAGTTTGATAGAGGGGCGAAAGGAAATCTTCTTTACACTAAAGAAGCAGCGCATTCCGTTGAGCGTATCATCCATGCAGGAGGTGATGCAACTGGACGTTATATGCATTATTTTATGATGGTGCAAAACAAACATCAATTGCAAAAAAATACGCTCGTA
>JBEARN010000042.1:0-10409 GCA_041163165.1 Pseudomonadota bacterium | reverse complement strand
CGCGAGCCGCTGCCGCCGGCGTCGAGCGAGTCCCGCGACACGTCCGGGCGCACTCTGGGTCGAGTGCACCGACGTTCTGGGGGAGCGAGCGGGTGTCCACGAGCTATCTACCACCGCACTTCGGCACCCGCTTCCACAAAAAAGTCAAACTTTTGAAAAATCCGCCGGCTGATTTTCCCGAAATTGTCAATATCATTGAGGTAGATGGTGTACGCATCAACTTCAAAAAAGGATGGGGACTCGTCCGCGCAAGCAACACCACGCCTGTCCTTGTCACACGATTTGAATCGACCGATGCAAGATTAGCCAAAGAGTATGAGTTAAAAGT
Organism: Pseudomonadota bacterium; assembly: GCA_041163165.1. Lineage (GTDB taxonomy): Bacteria > Campylobacterota > Campylobacteria > Campylobacterales > Sulfurovaceae > Sulfurovum. The sequence continues at coordinate 10,081 of JBEARN010000042.1, read as the reverse complement.
CAATGAACTCATTCAAACCGCCAAAGACCAGATATAAAGAGGGGATTTCATGATCAATAAACTCCATTTTCCTTGTTATGATGAAGCAACGCAAAGCAAAGCGTACGAAGCGATCAAAAAAGAGCAAGAGAGCATAGGATATTATGCCCTTCCAAACCAAGAGATCTCTGCCATAAACGCGTACTGCGATACGATCAGTGAGACGATAAAAACGATCGCGGTCATCGGTATAGGGGGAAGCTCTTTGGGCGCCAAAGCAGTCTATGAGTTTATCAAACCGCATAATGCACTTCAAAGAGCCCTTTACTTTTTTGAAAGTACCGATCCTATCAATATCACGACCCTCTTGGCAAAGTTAGATTTAGATACGACGCATTTTTTAGTCATCTCAAAATCAGGCAGCACCATCGAAACCTTTTCGATCTACAAATATATTTACTCTTTGCAAAACAATCAAAATGCCTATACTTTTATTACCGATCCAGGCTCTGATCTGGAAAAATATGCACAAGGGATCTCAGCTGCCGTCCTTCATCTCCCTTCTAATGTCGGGGGGAGATTTTCTGTGCTTTCTGCGGTAGGGCTGATCCCTTTGGCACTGGCGGGAGTGAAGATTGAACCACTTTTAGAGGGAGCGAAGAGACTCAGAGAGAGCTTTTTCAGCGCAGGGTACATGAAAGATACACTGCTTAAAAAAGCTGTGTTTTATGCGCAAAACCACGCCAAATACAACATCAACTGCATCTTTGCCTACTCTGAAACACTCAAATATTTTTGTGAATGGTATGTGCAACTTTGGGGAGAGAGTTTAGGAAAACATCAGCGTCACAGTGCATTTCACGTCGGACTGACTCCGATTGGATTGATCGGACCCAAAGATCAACACTCTTTTTTGCAACTCATCATGGAAGGGACCAGAGACAAATCGGTCACTTTCATCAAAATAGAAGATTTTAATGAAGAGATCACCATCCCGAATATCACCTTGCCGCATTTAGAATCACTCGATATGCTCAATGGCCTCCCTTTTTCAAAACTCATCAACATGCAGTGTGATGCCGTCATAGAATCGCTCCAAATGCAGCAGGATATTCCTCTTGATACCATCATCCTTCCAAGGGTTGATGAAGCTTCTATCGGTTCTCTCATCTACTACTATGAACTCTTAACCTCATTGGTAGGAGAGCTCATCGATGTCAATACCTATGATCAGCCCGGAGTCGAATCGGGGAAGATCATCTTGAAACAAAAATTACAGCAAAGGAATCACTAATGGGTTACAAAATCGCCATCGCAGGCACAGGATATGTAGGTCTCTCAAACGGGCTTTTACTCGCACAACACAATGAAGTCGTAGCACTTGACATCATCCCAGAAAAAGTAGAAATGATCAACCAAGGGATGAGCCCCATAGAGGATGCAGAGATCCAAGAATACCTCACTGCGATAATGAATAATGAAAAGTTTCAAGGTAGCTTTCAAGCTACTTTAGACAAAGAAAAAGCCTACAAAGGTGCTGATTTTGTGATCATCGCAACCCCCACCGATTATGACCCTGAAACCAATTATTTCAATACCAAATCGATAGAGTATGTCATCGCCGATGTCTTAGCGATCAATCCTGATGCCGTCATGGTGATCAAATCGACCATTCCAGTCGGTTACACCAACGCTGTAAGAGCAAAATTCAACACGCAAAACATCCTCTTCTCTCCAGAATTTTTAAGAGAGGGGAAAGCCTTGCATGATAACCTTTACCCTTCGAGAATCATCGTAGGGGAACAAAGCGAAAGAGCAAAGGTATTTGCTAATTTACTTGCTGAAGGAGCGATCAAAAAAGAGATTCCTATCCTCTTTACGGACTCTACAGAAGCAGAAGCGGTCAAACTCTTCTCCAACACTTACCTTGCCATGAGAGTGGCTTACTTTAACGAGCTTGACTCTTACTGCGAATCGCATGGCTTAAACACGGAACATATTATCCAAGGGGTAGGACTTGATCCACGTATCGGAACCCATTATAACAACCCTTCATTTGGCTACGGAGGCTACTGTCTCCCTAAAGATACCAAACAACTCCTCGCCAACTATCAAGATGTCCCATCCAACATGATCGAAGCGATTGTCAAATCAAATAGCACACGAAAAGATTTTATCGCCGATAGCATTATCAAACAACTCAACCAAACACTGACCAATCCACATACTTCTAAAAAAATTGTGGGTATTTTTCGCTTGGTGATGAAGTCCGGATCTGACAACTTTAGAAGTTCTGCCATTCAGGGGATCATGAAAAGGCTCAAAGCCAAAGGAATTTCTGTCGTCATCTACGAACCTGCATTGGAAGAGGAGACATTTTTCAATTCGACTGTTGTCAAAGATTTAAATGAATTCAAAAAAATAAGCGATGTCATCGTTGCGAATAGACTTTGCGATGATATCCTAGATGTCAAACAGAAAGTTTACACCAGAGACATCTTCAATAGCGATAGCTAAAAAAATAGTCATTGGTGTATTCGTTATTCGTATATTGGTAAAAAGTAAAACCTCATACCGGATCAGATTCCGGCATGACGAAGTTAAGTGAATGTTAAATTCTATTTTTTAAAGAGATATCGGCCGCTCCAAAGTGCGATCAATGCCCCCAATGCATGGGAAGCAAAATCATACAGCTGGTTCAGTGGTTTTCCATACTCCATATAATCAAGTGTCTGGTCGATACCTACATAGAATATGCTCAATCCAAAACCGATCAAAACTGCTTTTTCTGCATAAGACGAAAAAAACTTTTTAACGATATAGGCTACCAAAAACACCATCAACAAACCGCCCATAAAATGGCTAAACTGACTGGTAAACCCATTCCCAGCTTCTGCCATAGAAACGCCAAACACTGTCACTAAAAACGCTTTTTGATACATTTTACACCTCCTGCTTTGACGCAAATATTTTATCTGCAAATTTTGCAGACAACAACACCAACAACCAAGCCAAAACCATCGTGATCATCGTATGGCTAAAAAAGTGATCTCCCACTAGCATCTTATAAACACCCATCGTCCACCCTACTGTCAAGGCCATCCCTAATGCGATGATTTTATTTCTCCTTCTTTGGAAAAGAAAAAAGAGGCTTAAAAGTGCGAACCCACCGCTTGCGTGTCCTGCAGGCCAGCACTCTTTATGATCGACAGGTCTATTTGCATCGGTATAGCGTTCCCATACGGGGACATGCTCAAGCACTTCGCCTCCATACCTCATCTCCGCATGAGGACAGGGCATATTGGTCGTTTTTTTGAGTCCGCCGACGACTACGGGAACTAAAATACTCGAAAGTACCACGATCAAAAGTCCCTTATAATAACGTTTAAATTTTCCCGTTACCTTTGCATAGATCGCAAAGAACAAAATACCCACACCGACTAAAATAATCGCTTTTTTCAATCCCGTGTAAAAGATAAATTTATACGGCTCAAGCTGTTTGTCTACCATCCATGCGCCACTTGAAAAATCAAAAAATTCATCTTGCATCTGTGCATCAAATGAGCTTAAACCGAAAAATGCAATGGTCACAATCAAGAGTAAAAATGTAATGAAAATCTGTTTATTGAGAGACATTGAAGATATCCTTTTGTGTTTGATATACGGTCGTTTCGACATTGAAAAAACCTAAAAGCGTATGGGCAAGGTTATCTTGCGAAAAAGATTGATCGCTTTTTTGTTTCAGTGCTTTATACTTCATCTGGCTTTGGGTATTTTCCCCAAACCACATTAACGACCCCACATGCGTCTGCGCTTCAGGTGCAAACATATAAGGAATTCCATGGAGATAGATGCCATTTTCACCCAAACTCTCTCCATGATCAGCCATATAGATCATCCCGACTGCATTATCTTCATCATACTGACGTAAAAAATCGATCGTTTTCACTAAGAAATCATCGGTGTACAAAATAGCATTGTCATACGCATTGGTAATCTCTTCTTGCGTGCATGCTTCAAGTTGATTGGTAGTGCACTCAGGAGTAAACTTCTTGAATGCTTCCGGGGAACGCTTATAATACTCTGGACCATGATTGCCCATCTGATGCAACACGATCAAGATATCTTTCTCTTGATTCGCCTCAATGAAAGCATCCAGCCCGACAAGCATCCCTTCATCACGACATTCACCTTCGCACATGGTGTTGTTTTCGCTGCTTTTATAGTTTTCATACGCAACCCTATCAGCAACTCCTTTGGAGTTAGAGTTATTGTCTCTCCAAAGGATCGCCACTTGTCCTGTATGGTTGATGACATCGATGACATTTTCTTCAAACTTCGCATCGTCCATATCGAACTGTGCCCGGTCTTTCATGGAGAACATGCAAGGGACACTGTGAGCAGTAGATGTTCCACAAGAAGAGACCTTTGGCAAATTGATGATCTCCTGCTTTTTAAGCTGCGGGTTGGTCTCTCTTTCATATCCATTGAGCGAGAAGTGATCCCATCTAGCGGCTTCACCGACGACCATCACAAGGATTTTTCGTCTCCCTTCTTTAGTGATCTTTGCATCCATGCCTATCTGTTCGATGGGTCTATCGGCGTTAGCTGTCAATTTTTTTGTAACTTTACCGACACTATAGATCCAAAATGGCGGATTGGTGTATTGTCTTAACTGTTTGTGTTCTCTGAAAAATGAAGCATAGTTACCTCCAAAAAGCGCTATCGTAGCGATAATCATCACCAAAGCGATCCCCAAAGAAGTCACTTTCGCCATCACCTTTTTTTTCAATGTCATCTCATAGACTACTTTGGTTTTATACACCAGATAGGAAGGCAAAAGACCAAGCAAGACAAAGTACATTCCCATCTTCACACTCAACAGTCCGAGTGTCTCTGCACCATCGGTTTGCAATGCATTGACCAGCATCCCATCATCGATCATCACCCCATACGCATCCATAAAATAGGCGGCAAACGATGAAGAGATGAAGAAGAAGATCAAAAGTGGCTTGAGGGTATATCGATAACTCAAAAGCTGCAGCAAAAACACGATGAAAAAGAACAGAACCACTGTTAAAGAGACCAAAAAAGCAATATTCTCACCCAAAGGATAGACATCTGTCACATGAGCGAAAAATGCAAAATTATAAAACGATACAAAGAAAAAGGAGGTCAAATAAATAACCCGATTAAGTGTAAATTGCATTGATATCCTAAATTTTTGGTAGATTATAATCTAATTACATTAACGGAGCGTAAATTGTGATCATTCATACTCTTAGCTTTATTTGGACTTTAGATACCAATCATACATCATTTGAATACCATCTGCTAATTCAACTTTATGTTTCCATCCAAGTGAATGAAGTTTTGACGGATCTGTAAGCTTCTTCATGGTGCCATCTGGTTTTTCCGTATTGAAATAGAGTTCTCCATTGAAACCAATAGTCTTTTTAATCATTTCTGCTAGCTCTTTGATAGATATATCTTCACCTGTACCTATGTTAATGTGAGTATTTCGTATCTCTTGCATTGCTACTTGGTTTGGCGTACAACTATCGTTTGTGGATGCTGTTACTTCATAGGTATCTTTAAAATCTCTATTTTCTAAAAGGAATACACAAGCGTCTGCCATATCTTCTGAGTAGAGGAATTCTCTGCGGGGAGCTCCACTACCCCAGATTTCTATGGAAGTGCTACGTGTTACGTGTTCAGTGTTACGATCTGTTTTGATACCGTATTTTTGCAAGATATCCAGTATCTCATCTACTGTATTCTCTCCAGTCACGCCCTCTATAGGATTGCAGTTTAAATCTTCTTTTATTTTTTCCCAATTTTCATCACTCTTAGCACTTAACGCTTCCCACTTAACACTCTCTAAGCATTTTCCTAAATGGATCTTGCGAATCAACGCAGGCAATACATGTGACTTTTCTAAGTCAAAGTTATCATTAGGTCCATAGAGATTGGTAGGCATAACTGAAATGAAGTTGGTCCCATACTGGATATTGTAACTTTCACACATTTTAATACCAGCTATTTTTGCTATGGCATAAGGTTCGTTTGTGTATTCAAGAGGGCTTGTCAATAAACAGTCTTCTGGTATAGGTTGTGGTGCTTCTTTTGGATAGATGCAAGTTGAACCTAAGAACAGGAGTTTTTTAACTTTATGTTTATAGGACTGGTGGATAACATTATTTTGAATAGCTAAGTTTTCATAGATGAAATCTGCTCTATAGGTGTTATTGGCAACAATACCACCTACCTTAGCTGCAGCAAGTATCACATACTCAGGTTTTTCTGTTTCAAAGAAATCTGCGACTGCTTGTTGACTGGTAAGATCTAACTCTCCATGGATTCTATAGACAAGATTAGTGTAGCCTTTGCTTTGTAAATTCTTTACAATAGCAGAACCAACCAATCCTCTATGACCCGCTACATATATTTTAGACGCTTTCCCTATAGACATTAAATCGATACTCTCTTATTCAAAATAACTCATGATTTTATATCCACCCTCTTTTAGGTAGACATCTTTTTTCATCATTTTAAGGTCTGACTTCATCATATCTTCTACAAGATCTTGCAGGTCATACTCTCTATTCCATCCAAGTTTTTGTTCCGCTTTGGTTGGATCCCCTAGGAGTAGATCCACTTCTGTAGGTCTAAAGTATCTTGGGTCTACCGCAACAACTGTTTGTCCTATAGCTAAATGAGATAGATCCATATTGCACTCTTTTGCTTTGGCATCATCGATAGAGTCAATGATCCCCACTTCATCTATACCTGTTCCTTCAAACCTAAGATTAATACCAGCATATGCAAATGCAAATTTCACGAAATCTCTTACTGCCGTAGTCTGTCCTGTAGCGATAACCCAATCTTCTGGTTCATCTGCTTGGAGGATCATCCACATCATACGGACATAATCTTTTGCATGACCCCAATCTCTTTTGGCATCAAGGTTTCCTAGGTAGAGTTTATCTTGAAGGCCTAGTGCTATTTTAGAGGCTGCTCTTGTGATCTTTCTGGTTACGAAGGTTTCACCTCGCACTGGTGATTCGTGGTTAAAGAGGATGCCATTACACGCGTAGATATTATACGCTTCTCTATAATTCACTGTGATCCAGTAAGCATACATCTTTGCCACTGCATATGGAGAACGTGGGTAAAATGGTGTGGTTTCACTTTGTGGCGTCTCTTGTACTTTTCCATAGAGTTCAGAGGTAGATGCTTGGTAGATTCTGGTTTTGTTTTCTAGTCCTAAGAGTCTTACGGCTTCTAATATTCTCAATGTTCCTGTACCATCTGCATTGGCTACATACTCTGGTGTTTCAAAGGATACATGGACATGTGACATCGCTGCAAGATTATAGATCTCATCTGGTTGCGTCTCTTGGATGATACGGGTGAGGTTCATAGAGTCTGTCATATCACCATAGTGGAGAATGAGGTTTCTATTCTCTACATGTGGATCTTCATAGAGGTGATCGATACGATCTGTGTTAAAGAGTGAACTTCTTCTTTTGAGACCATGAACGATATATCCTTTTTTAAGAAGAAATTCTGCAAGATAACTTCCATCTTGTCCTGTGATGCCTGTGATGAGTGCTACTTTTCTATTTTCCATCTATTTAACTTTTCCTTTTTATTTAATCTCTTTTAAAATTTCAAGACGCACAATGTCATCTTCACCAGTATATTCACCCACTTGTGCTTCAATGATCACTAACGGAAGCAGACCTTTATTTTCCAGCCTGTGTACATCACCTGCTTTGATGTAGGTAGATTCATTAGGATTAACCACAAAGACATCTTCATTGACTGTCACGGTAGCACTTCCACTCAGTACGATCCAGTGTTCGTTTCTATGGTAGTGTTTTTGTAGTGAGAGACGTTTACCAGGTTTGACCTCTATGCGTTTGATCTTATAGCCATCAGAATCTTCTAATACGGTATAGCTTCCCCATGGTCTATGGCCTGTGAGGTGGATGTTGTGCAGGTCTGAGTTTTGTGCTTTGAGTTTAGTAACTACTTCTTTAACCTTTTGAGATGAGCCTTTTTTTGAGATGAGCAATGCATCACCTGTATCTACTACAATCAAATCTTCTATATCTACAGTAGCGATCTTTCTTTCGTTGCCATAGATGAGATTGTTCTTACTACCAATAGAGATATGGCTAGAGTTTTGAGTATTGCCATCTTGGTCTTTATCTAACTCATCATAGAGACTATCAAAGCTTCCTACATCACTCCAAGCAATATCTGAAGGCACGACTTTGACGACATCTGATTTTTCCATTACAGCATAATCGATGGAGTCTTCAGGAATAGAGAGCATATCCTCATGTTTGATGCGGATAATATCTTCTGTAGAGGCATTGTTAAGTGCTGTTTCACAACTGCTAAAAATATCAGGAGAGTACTTTTTCAGTTCTTCTAAAAACACGCCTGCTTTAAACATGAACATACCAGAGTTCCAGTAGTAATTTCCTGCTTCTATATATTTGCTAGCAGTATTAAAGTCTGGTTTTTCATGAAAATTCACTACATCCAATCCCCCATCACTATCACCATCCACCGAAGCTTTCGCTTCAATATATCCAAATCCAGTCTCAGGGAAAGTTGGGGTAATCCCAAAGGTGACAAGGTTATTTTTTTCTGCTAATTCTTTGGCTTTTTCAAGCACTATGGTGTAAGCCTCTTCATCTTTGATCAGATGATCTGATGGAGTTACTAAAACCAATTCGTTTGGATCAAGTGCTAAACATGCCAAGGCAATCGCAGGCGCTGTGTTTCTTCCAACCGGTTCTAATAAATAGTGATTATTTGATTTGTTGAGTTCTTCAAGTTGATCAACGGCTAGGAAGTACTGCTCTGCATTGGACACGATAAACTGACTATCGCATACTTTGGAGTTTCTCTCTACTGTGAGTTGAAAAAGAGATTTATTATCAAAAAGTTTGACAAACAGTTTTGGCATGAGTGTACGGCTGATAGGCCAGAGTCTTGTACCCGAACCGCCGCATAAAATGATGTTTGTCATAAATTCCCTTTTACTCAAGATATGAAAGATTATTTTACCATAATTTTCATACTGCCAAATGATTCTCTTTGCAAAATGCTTCGCTGGTCATGAGTTTGATATCTTTACTCACAAAGTTTTGATCATTGGTGATGATGAGATCACACTGCTCTTTTTTTGACATGATGTATTGGATCGTATCTTCCAAGTCTTGATACGCTTCATCTTGCAGCATCAGTTGGCACGTTTGTTCCACTTCAAGATTTGAAAATTCGATGATTTTAAGGGTTTTGTTAATATCTTGGATATTGAGCATTGCTTGTGTTTTATTCACTTTAGCATTAAAATAATAAATGGTGGAGATTAAATCGCAACTGGTAAAAAGCTGAAATTTATTCTTCACTGCAAATTGATAGGTTTCCAAACTATACTGATGTGTTTTTCGGGTGGAATCATAAATATCCAACAAAATATTTGCATCTACAAATATTCTCATATTTTAGATCCGATTTCGGTTTTAATCGACTGTATACTCACATCATCGCCTATCAATCCCGTCATGCATCCTGCAAGCCTTTCGATAGCTTCAAGCTTCTCTTGGACAGAGTACTCTTGGTACTTCTCTTCGATCATGTTTTTGATGACATCGGTTTGGGTTCTGTTCTCTTTTTTTGCGATCTCTTCCAAATGTCTAGCGATCTCTTCATCAAATAAAAAATTTTTTCGAACAGTCATATATCACCTCGTATGTATAATTTTATACATATACTATCATACATATAGGTATTTGTCAATCAAAAAAATGTTTTACGCATAGATTAAAAAACAATTTCAAAAGATTTTGGCATAATTGAATCAAAGAAAATTGTTATCTTGATTTTCAGAACATCATTATGATAATATGAGTATCTAAACAGGGAGGATCCTATGATGAATCGTGACGAAATACTCAATCTGCTAAAAAGCTATAAAAATAGCAATAGAAGCAAATATGATCGCAAAAGGTTTTAGTAAAGGCTTTAGTGTTGGTTATGGAACTTTAAATACAATTACACCGCCACAAGATTTTAACTG
>JBEARN010000041.1:0-10473 GCA_041163165.1 Pseudomonadota bacterium | reverse complement strand
CCATACGCCAAAAGTCCTTCATCTGAAGCAAAAGAAGGGTCTGGGAAAGCAAAAGTGTAAGGACTTAAAGCAGGAATCAGATAGTTTTCATCCTCAAACATAGAAGCCAAAATTCACACCCTTATTTAAAAAAGAAAATTATTTTTCAAATACAAAATCTAATACCTCGTTTTTATAACTTACTTTGACGCTGCCACCTTTTTGAAGTGTGCCAAAAAGAATTTCATCCGTCAATGCCTCTTTGATCTTCGCATCAATCACACGAGCGATATGTCTTGCGCCATAACGTTCATCATACCCTTCTTTCGCCAAATACTCTTTTGCTTTTTTGTTTAAAGAGACTTTCACCTTTTTCGGTTTGAGAAGTTGATTTAATTTGTTCAATTCTTGATCGACTATCTGAACCAGAACCTCCAAAGAGAGAGGATTAAAATGGATGGTGGCACTCAAGCGATTTCTAAACTCTGGCGTAAAGAAAGCTGTGAGTGCTTTATCGGTTTTGATAGAAGTATCCCTTTGGAATCCCATAATATTTGCCTCTTTCGTTCCTATATTAGAAGTCATGATCAAAATCACATTTTTAAAATCTGAAACAATCCCATTATTGTCGGTCAGTTTTGCACCATCCATTACTTGAAGTAAAATATTCATAATATCAGGATGTGCTTTCTCTATCTCATCAAGCAACAAAACAGTATGGGGATGTTTTTTGATCATCTCGGTTAAAAGTCCCCCTTGTTCATACCCGACATACCCTGGAGGTGCGCCGATCAATCGACTGATCGTATGCGCTTCCATATACTCACTCATATCAAGTCTTTCAAAATGGACATGCATCGTTTTTGCAAGCTGTGTTGCAAGTTCTGTTTTTCCGACTCCCGTAGGTCCAACAAACAAAAAACTGCCTATGGGTTTATTTTCCGCGTTCAGTCCTGCATAAGAGCGCTTTATCGCTGCGACTAAAGCTTTGATGGCTTCATCTTGCCCAATGATCAGTGACGCCAAATCACCCTCAAGCGTTTTAAGCTTTTTGGTATCGTCTTGACTGACAAGCGTAGAAGGAAGTTTCATGATCTTGGCAACACTTTGCTCGATATCTTTAGGCTTTACGACTACATCTTTTTCGCCACGAAGCATAAAATGTGCCCCCACTTCATCAATAATATCCATCGCTTTATCTGGCAAAAACCGATCATGCAGATATTTGACAGATAGATCGATCGCCGACTCAAGTGCTTCACTGGTAAACATGATATGGTGATACGCTTCATATTTATGCTTAATCCCTTCCAAAATGGTCATCGTATCTTCTTTGCTTGGCTCTTCCACATCCACTTTAGCAAAACGACGGCTCAATGCTTTGTCTTTGTCAAAAAAGTTTCTAAACTCCGCATACGTTGTTGCACCGATACACTTGAGTTCGCCCCGTGCAAGGGCAGGTTTAAGTAAATTGGAAGCATCCATACTCCCTCCACTCGTCGCTCCAGCACCTACCATTGTATGTATCTCATCGATGAACATGATGGCATCTTCTTGTGCTGTAAGTTCTTTGATGATCCCTTTGAGACGTTTTTCAAAATCACCTCTGTATTTTGTTCCTGCAACCAATGCGCCCATATCCAAAGCGAAAATCTTTGCGTTTTTTAGAATCTCCGGCACTTCACCTTCAGAAATTTTAAGTGCTAACCCCTCTGCGATTGCCGTCTTCCCCACACCAGGTTCACCTACCAATAGCGGATTATTCTTTTTGCGTCGGCACAATGTTTGCATCACACGTGCTATCTCGTCAGTCCGTCCAACGACAGGATCGATTTGCCCTTTTTGTGCCAAAGAGACCAGCTCCACTGTAAATTGATCCAACAGCGTCTCTTCTTTTTCTTCTTTGGTATGGCTCTGTTTTTTCTCCACATCATGAGAAATGACTTCAAGGACATCCACACGTACGATCCCCTCCTTTTTCATCAAATAAACCGCATAAGAATGCTCTTGCAAAAAGATCGCAGCGATCATATCTCCTACGCTTGCTTCCCTTCTTCCTGAACTGTGCAGATGGTTCATCATGTCGTTGATCGTACGAGAAAGAGCTATGGTTTCAAAGGGCTCTATGGCCTCTTTTAAAGAAGGAATGGTTTTCGCAATATGTGCAACGATCCCGTGTTGAAGCGCCGAAACATCTATCCCCAATACTGAGAATATCTCTTTCCCTTCTTCACTATCCAAAATCGCAAAAAAAACATGTTCAACAGTCAAATATTCATGTCTATTCTCTTTTGCATACGCTACGGCCCGTTTAAATACATCATTCAAGGCTATACTTATCATTTAATAATCCTCTTCCATGGTTGCAAGCAGCGGAAATTCGCTTTGTTTTGCACGCTGTTTGACTTGTTGTACTTTGGTTTCGGCGATTTCGAAGCTATACACACCGCAAATCGCTTTTCCTTTTTCATGTATCTGTAGCATAATTTGTTCCGCTTGCTGATGGGTCTTGTGGAAAATAGTAATCAAAATATCTACAACAAAATCCATACTGGTATAATCATCATTATGCAATAACACTTTAAACATTTGAGGTTCTTGTAACTCGAGCTCAACCTCTAACTCTTGTTCTATCTTTGGCATATTATGTTAAAATCCTATTTATTCTAGAATGCATTTTAGCGTTTTATTATACAAAAAAAAGGGAGAATTGCAAGTGCAAACACTTTTTATCAGTGGAACTGGGACCAATGTGGGAAAGACATACACTACACTGAAACTCATAGAAGCTTTCGGGGCTAAAGGTTTCAAAGTGGGTGTCTATAAGCCTATCGAAACAGGGGTAACCGATCAACCACTTGACGCGGCTATCCTTTTGGATGCTTGTCAAAAAGTAAACTACACATTTGAGAACTTCACGCCACAAGAGGTCACTGCCTATACGTTCACGCTTCCTGCTGCTCCTTTTTGCGCCGATGTGCAACAACAAATCGACTTCAATACAATTATCCAAAAACATGAAGCACTTAAATCCCAGTGCGATATCCTTTTAGTCGAAGGTGCAGGCGGTCTCATGGTTCCCATAACAAAAGATATGATGATGATCGATTTGGCACAAAAATTTGAAGCCAAAGTTCTTTTAGTGACTTCTAGCCGATTGGGGTGCATCAATGAAACATTGCTTTCCATAGAAGCACTCAAACAAAGAAATATCCCTTTTGAGTGGTGTGTGAACCTTCATGAAGAAAAGTCTTCTTTTGCGGAAGTTATCCAACCTTTTTATGATGCGGTTTTCCCTGATTGGTGGAGTTTAGAAGAGGGATTACAAAGATTTATTAACCGCTATTAGCTATAATTTTAATTATTATCAAGGAATACGATGCAGCACCTCATAGACACCAACACCCTTTCTGATCTACAGATAGAACAACTTTTAAACGATGCAAAACATTTTAAAGCGCAACGTCCTCCTCAACTGCTCAGAGATAAATTGCTTATTACACTTTTTTTTGAAGATTCTACCCGCACAAGAAGCTCTTTTGAAGTAGCCGCAAAAAGATTAGGTGCTGCTGTCGTGCATCTCGATCCGGGAAGAAGTTCTACCAAAAAAGGGGAATCTCTAGAAGATACGTTTGCCAACCTTTGCGCTATGGAGCCAGATGGTGTCATCATACGTCATTCAGAAAACACAGCACCAGGTTTTTTGGCAGATATGGAAATGACTTCTGTCATCAACGCAGGGGCTGGAAATTATGCACACCCTACCCAAGCACTCTTGGATCTTTTTACATTGATGGAACATTTTGATGGACAAATCAAAGGGAAAACGATGGCCATCGTAGGTGATATAGTGAGTTCTCGTGTGGCGAGTTCTGCCATCCGTCTTTTAGGTCGCATGGGGATGAACATTCTTTTAGTGGCACCAAAACCTTTTATGCCTGAAAGTAATTTGCCTCAGTATGAAAACCTTGAAGATATCCTCGATAAGGTTGATGTGATCATGTCACTTCGAGCCCAACTTGAACGACACGCTTCACCTATATTTGATGACTATAGTGCTTATGCTAAACATTATTGCATCGATCATCATCGTTTGGGTGATAGAGAAATTTTGGTTCTTCATCCAGGTCCAGTGATGCGAAATATCGATATCTCCGACGCAATGCTTGAAGATCCTCGCTGCAAAGTACTCACCCAAGTCAAAAATGGGGTTTATATGCGTATGGCGATCTTGAAACTTCTTCTGCTTGATTCATAAGGCATTTTTTTGGAGTGGCTTGCTAAAGAAGAGGGGTTTGAAACAATCAACAAACTCTCTCGCGAGAGAATCCCTTTTCTTTTTGTGATCTCATATGATCAAAACAAAATATTTGCACAACCGCTTGAAAATCTTGAAGAAGGGATTTTTTATAAACTCGAAGATTGGCGTAATTATGCCATCACTCCTCGAACTAAACCTTTTGCGTTTTCCTTGTCTCCTATCGATTTTCAACTTTACAACAAAGCTTTTGAAGCAATTTTGGAAGAGATTCGCTCTGGGAATACCTATTTGCTCAATCTGACATTTAAAACACCCATAACAAGCGACCTCTCCCTTAAAGAGATTTTTATCTTTGCTAAAGCCAAATTTAAACTCTATTTTAAAGATCAATTTATCTGTTTCTCCCCTGAACGTTTTGTGGAAATGGAAGGCGAAACTATCTCTACGTATCCTATGAAGGGAACGATCGATGCAAATATTCCTGACGCAAAAGCGATGATCCTTTCAGATCAAAAAGAGATGGCAGAACATACGATGATCGTTGATCTGATGCGTAATGACCTTGGGATCATCTGTTCAAATATTGGGGTAGAAAAATTTCGTTATGTCGAAGAGATAGAAGCTGGGGGGAAACAACTCTTTCAAGTAAGCTCTAAAATCACTGCAAAACTCCCTAAAAATTGGAAAGATGAAATAGGGACTTTACTCAAGCAACTCCTTCCGGCTGGATCGATCACAGGTACGCCAAAGAAGAAAACAACAGAGATTATTGAAGCAATTGAGAACTACGAAAGAGGGTTTTATACTGGTGTTTTCGGCATTTTTGACGGAAATACTTTACGCTCAAGTGTAATGATCCGTTTTGTTGAAAAAGATCAGGGAAATCTGTTTTACAAAAGTGGCGGGGGGATCACCATCGACTCAGATGTAAAAAATGAATATCAAGAGATGATTGATAAAATTTATCTGCCTTTATAAAATGAAGAGATAAACCAAGGCAGGATCCTTAATCAAGTTCGGAATAACGAATGGATTATTCAGCAATTGAATTCTAGTTGCATCCCCGTTCAGGTCGATGCTTCCAAAGATATTCACGATCTTGAGCTAGTTGAGAAAAATAAAGTTGATCTTTGTCTCGCCATGGGTCTATCAAAATCCCCTCTTGGATCTTCCCTTGTTTAGCCATCACGACCAACGCATTGTGCTCAAAAAAATACTCCCCTATATTTGCCCCTACAAGGTGAAACTCAAATGAAGCGTAGCGTTGTTTGCTCAAATGAAGATAAAGCGCATCACTCCAATGGTAACAAAGCCCTTTTTCTTTCGCACCGATATTGACAAGAAAATTATGAACTAAAGGTGGTGTATTGCGTTGAAATGTTTGGCGTAGTTGTGATGCAGTTTGAAATACATCTTTTGAAAGCGCTAGTGCTTCATCATGAGGTATTTTGGTATCAAGAGATTGAAGCTGTTGGGTTAAAGCTTCGACTTGATTCGGTGGTATGTACGGTTTGACACTGCACCCTGAAAATAAAAAAACAAACACAAATCCACTAAAAACGTATGTGTGCATAATACTCCACAAGATAAGAACTAAAAAGAATGATTCCTCCGAACATCACACCCACATACAGTAGAAACCATTGTGGTTTTTTAGAGAGCATGAAGCCGCCTAAAAAACCGACCAAAAGCCCACCGATATGCGCACTTACATCGACAGAAGGGATCACCAGGCCAAACACAAGGTTGATTCCTATGATCGTTCCGAATTCTTTCATGAAACCTTGTGCATGTCGAGCGATCTTCGCTCGATGTGCGAGAAAAAATCCAGCCAAAGCGCCAAACACCCCAAAGATCGCTCCAGATGCACCTACTCCGACACTCACAGGATGCACCAGCAAAGAAACTAATCCCCCATAAATCCCAGAAAAAAAATAAATCGCAAGGTAAGATTTCGTATCAAAGTAAAGTTCTACCCCACGTCCCACAATGTAAAGTGAGAACATATTCATCAAAAGATGGGTCATTCCTCCATGCAAAAACATCGCACCTGCTAGTCTCCACCACTCCCCTTCAAGCACAACAAAAGGGCCAAAAAGTGCCCCCATTTCAACCAACACTTTGTTATTCATATCGGCAAAACTATGGCTCAATAGTGCAGAAAAAAGATACACGATGATATTAAGTGCGATCAGAAGGTAAGTGAGATTAAAACGAGATCGCATCTTGAAAGAGTACTCCGTCTATCCCTTCTTTCGCAATTTTTTGCAACTGATCTTCTGTTTCGATCAAAGTTAAAATGCGGCTATCAAACAGATATTCGTTTGCTATGATTTGTATCTGTTTGGCTTGATCTTGTTTGCAAACGATATATTTTGCCCCTAAAGCATTAGCAAAAAGTGCATCGTTAATCTCCTCTGCCTGCACAGCATATGCAACGTCATTTTTTTGACAATGCATGGCAATCTCATGTGAGGCTTTTATGGAAACAAGGAAAACGATTTCATTGGGTTGCGTATGGCGAATCTTATCGATACTGTCCACTTGCACAAAACGGCTGCTTTCAACCCATGGATGTCCTATGATAATCATGTTTTTCCTTTTGCTATTGTGGCGTGCACTCTTTAGAACAGTAGTATTTACCGCTCACGATCATACTCTCTTTAACCGTCACATACGTGTGACAAGTGGTACATTCTACGAGTGTGTCATCTTCGAGCTTTTTCTCTTCCGGCGTTTTAATGCTAGGCAGCTTCCCGCCTAAAAACTTATAGATGAGTACCCCTAAGATAGCAAAAATGATAAGTTTTAAGATCATACTTCATTCTTTATATAGAGATAGTTTCTTTGATTTTTTTGTACTATATCATAAGTTAACTGATGGTCGACATCCTCGATCTCATCAAACACACGTGAGCCTTTATAGAAAAGATATTCTGTTTTCGCATCACTTACTTTCTCAGTCAAAGACAAAAGCAACTTCGTATTCGTGACGGCTCTTGAACTGATGAGTTCAAAAGGGGTATGAGAGATCATTTCGACTCTTTTGGCTTCTACGCTTATATTTGAGAGTCCAAGCTCTATCGCGGCATATTTTAAAAAAGAAACCCGTTTTTTCAACGGTTCTGCCAACACAACTTCTGTTTCAGCCAATGCAACCCCCAGCACCAATCCAGGAAACCCTGCACCGGTTCCAACATCTAAAAGTGTTTGAGGGATTTTGATAAAACTAAGGGGATAGAGCGAATCAACGATATTTTCATAGATCGCCTCTACCGTTTTTGCTCCGGTAAGGTTATGCACCTGATTCCACTCATGCAAAAGGGATGCAAATTTTTCAAGTTTTGCAATGATCTCTCGAGTAAATTCTAGATTTTCTTGATTTAAATATTGTGAAAGATCCATATTACAACAAATGCCCCAGCTGTTCTTTTTTTGTTTGAAGATAGCCTTCATTGTGTGGGTTTGGGGTGATCTGGATGGGAAGACGTTCGATGATCTCAATTCCTCTAAGGCTCTCTACTTTTTTAGGATTATTAGTCAACAGTTTCATCTCTTTGATCCCAAAATGATTTAAGATAAACTCTACCACTTCATACGTACGCTCATCAGCTTTAAACCCCAACTGATGATTTGCCGCGACAGTGTCAAGTCCGGCATCTTGTAAGGCATACGCATTCACCTTATTGAGCAAGCCAATGTTCCGCCCTTCTTGGCGGTGGTAGATGATCATCCCGCCCTCTTTCGCAATCAATGCTTGCGCATAATGGAGCTGTTCTCCGCAGTCGCATTTGACTGACCCCAACGCATCTCCGGTTAAACACTCTGAATGAACTCTTACGATAGGAATTTGGGGCAATTTTTCGGTGAAAATCGCTAAGTGCTCTTTATGTGCTTCTTTAAAAGCTTGTATTTTAAATGTACCGTACTGTGTCGGCAATGTAGCAATTTGTGATATCTCTATACTCTTCATGATGTGATTATACTTTAAGAAAAAACAATTAATCATTAATCAGATAGAATATACCCCAAGAAAAGATAACCCAAGGAGTACCAAGATGTTCGCACGATTTAGAAGAAAAAGGATCAATCCCGTCTTAAGAGACCTTCTTCAAGAGACACACCTTAGCGTGAATGACTTTATCTACCCGCTCTTTGCCAAAAACGGCATGGGCATCAAAGAAGAAGTAAGCTCTATGCCGGGTGTCTTCCAGATGAGTATCGATGAGATTATCAAAGAGTGTGATGCACTTAAAAAACTTGGGATTAGATCGATCATTCTTTTTGGTATCCCTGACACGAAAGATTCCGTAGGTTCAGATGCCCTTTGTGAACATGGGATCATCGCGCAAACAGTGCGACAAGTTAAAGCCGCACATCCCGATATGTTTGTGGTGACAGACCTCTGTTTTTGTGAATACACAGACCATGGTCATTGCGGTGTGCTTGATCCTGTGTTGCACACAGTTGACAATGACATCACACTTGACAATCTAGCTTTACAAGCTGTCGTCCATGCCAAAGCCGGTGCCGATATGATCGCACCTTCTGGGATGATGGACGGGATGATCGAAGCGATCAGAAAGGGTCTAGATAACGCGGGATTTGTCAACCTTCCTGTCATGTCCTACTCTACCAAATTTGCTTCTGCCTACTACGGACCTTTCCGTGATGTGGCAGAATCAAGCCCGAGTTTCGGAGACAGAAGAAGCTACCAGATGAACCCCGCCAACCGAAACGAAGCGATCCTTGAAAGTATCGAAGACGAAAAAGAGGGAGCGGACATCTTGATGGTCAAACCTGCTCTTGCTTATCTGGATATCGTAAGAGACATTAAAAACAACACCTCGCTTCCACTTGCCGTCTACAATGTCAGCGGGGAATACTCGATGCTCAAAATGGCAGCCAAAGCCGGTGTCATCGACTACGATAAAGTGATGATGGAAACGCTCCTCGGATTTAAACGCGCCGGTGCAGACATCATTATCACCTATCATGCAAAAGAAGCAGCGATTTTACTTCAAGAATAATCGCTTTTGTCCCCCTTTTTTATTTACTTTTAACCAATTATGGTAAAATAGTCTCTTTCAATTTACCCAACGGAAAACGATGAGGATACCGTCATGAGACACTTTTTAACACTCAAAGACTTCACAAAAGATGAACTCTTAGAGATGATTGCATTGGCACAAAAGATCAAAGAACAAACCAAACAAAAACAATTTGTCCCTTATATGGAACGACAAACCTTAGGGATGATTTTTGAAAAGAGCTCGACACGTACACGTGTGAGCTTTGAAACAGGGATTTACCAACTGGGTGGCATAGGTCTTTTTCTCTCTGCAAATGATATACAGTTGGGTCGTGGCGAACCGATGAAAGATACTGCGCGTGTGATCAGCCGTATGGTTGACATGGTGATGATCCGTACATTTGAACAGTCAAAACTTGAAGAGTTCGCACACTACTCGAAAGTACCTGTGATCAATGGGCTGACAGACGCTTACCACCCGGTGCAACTTATGACAGACTACCTTACCATGATCGAGTTTGGAAAAGATCAAAATCCTGTTGTCTCTTATGTAGGAGATGGGAACAACATGACCCACTCATGGCTTATGTTGGCGGCAAAACTTGGTTTTGAACTCAGAGTTGCTACGCCAAAAGGGTATGAATGTGATGAAACCATCGTCAAAGAAGCACTTGAAATCGCACAAAAAAGTGGCGCTAAAATCACCTTCGGGAATGACCCGCACGAAGCAGTGAAAGGGTGTGATGTCGTGACAACAGATACATGGGTTTCCATGGGTCAGGAACAAGAGAAAGAAAAACGAATCCATGATTTTAAAGGATACATGGTCGACCGATCGATGATGTCACTGGCAAAAAATGATGCTATTTTTCTTCACTGCCTTCCGGCCTATCGAGGCTACGAAGTGAGTGAAGAAGTCTTTGAAGCGCACGCTGAAGTGATCTTCACTGAAGCAGAGAACAGGCTTCATGCCCAAAAGGGTATCATGGTGTGGCTGGATGCGCACCGGAACGAAGGCAACGCATAAATGAGCCATATCGATTTTGAGAAATTTAGCCGATACTCCAAACCAGGACCTCGATACACTTCTTATCCTACCGCGCTAGAGTTTACGGATGATTTCAGCTATGAAGCTTACCTCCATTTCCTTCAAACCTCTACAGAGAAAATTTCTCTGTATGTCCACTTGCCATTTTGTCGT
>JBEARN010000040.1:0-11110 GCA_041163165.1 Pseudomonadota bacterium | reverse complement strand
AGAGACTCAAGAGTGGTTGAAAGAAAGAAACCAGGAAAGAAAAAAGCGAGAAGATCTCCACAGTTCTCAAAAAGATAATCGATACAATTCGATTTTTCTTCTGCCAAGGGAAACCTTGGCGCCTCCATTTTATCTCATCTTTTTTATTTATTTTTATTTTTTGATATGATTCAAACTAAATTATCTTATCGGAAGAGTACCCCATGACTATTTGGAAATATCAAGAATCAACGCAGAACCATCTTCTCGTCAAGTTTTATAAAGAAGATCATGGAGAAGGGGAATATCTTGGTGACCTAGATGAATCGACGATCAAGGCAATGATTCTACAGATTAAGCCAGATATCAATATCACACAAGCGTACGGGACATTGGCTTATTTTGGGATGTTGCCGATATTGGTGATTTTAAAATAAGAGTAAAGGATGCATCTTAGCTTCATTGCTAAGATGCAAAAATTTAGTGACTTTTGCTTACGACGATAAGCATTTTGATATTGATCACTAAAAATCTAAATAATTGCCAGATTTTGCAGGTTCGCATAGCCCTTGCAAATTTTCCTGGAATCATCGTAAGGTTAAATTGTTCTATTGCGAAATTAACTTCTTCGTGTTTCATATGTGTTCCTTTATTATGTTGATTTCAAAAGAAGCAAAGCTTCCTTCGATGCACCGTCTTCAGTAGACGGCTCTTGAGTGACTAGTCACACTTTGATTAAAAATCTTACTCCGGAATGAGTGTCCAACCCGGCTTGAGTTTTGCTTTATAGATAAACATATAGTGCAAGATATGTTTGATCCAGTGACCCGCAAGACCGATCTCTCCAAAGGTATAGTCTGTATCACGACCAGTTCCAGGATATTTCTCAAAATCTGGAACCACAGGGTAAACTGTCATCGCAGCAGCTTGACCATCGAAAATACCTTTACCAGCACTTGCGACACATGCAGCTCCCATTTCTGCCATAGAAGCTTCATGAAGGTGTGCATTTTCTCCATTTTTAACGAGATCGCACACTGAATGTGCGACTGCTTTTCCGATGATCCCTGCAGGCATCCCTGTTCTTGGTGGAGTAGGGTTGATCGGTGTGCCGTTTGGTGAACTCATTGGTTTAGAAATAAGGTGCGGTGGCGCAAACGCGATACCGGCAGCAAAGATATTTTTAAAAGTTGGATTTTGGTAGGTTCTTGGCCAGTCAGATGCTCTCCAATTTTCATATGCACCAGCATTATAGTTTGCATCTACTTTCATAAATCCGTTTGGCGCAAAGAGGGTTTCTGTGATCTCTGAGCCATCTTTATCATAGGCTTTTAGTCCTACGCCAGCAAATGGCGGGATGAGCATTGCAAAGTCAAATGTCTCTTCTCCCATTGATCCATCTAGTAATTCATAATTGATTTTACCTTTTGATACTTTATTGACATGCGCACCGATGATCCATTCTACATTTCTTTCTGCGTAAAGCGACTCGGCAAATAGTTTGGAACTTACAGCATATCCGCCTACCTTCATATGAAGACCACCCATACCAAAGTCACCAAGGAAAGATTCGTTTGAGATCCATTTGATGTCTAACATATTACGAATCCCTGCTTTGCGTGCTTCATGTTCTATGTTAAAGATATATTCAAATGCTGCACCTTGGCACGTACACATCCCATGACCTGTACCTACAAGAAGTTTTTGTCGTTCTCCCGATTTTGCTTTTTCAAAGATCTTATTGAGTTCTGCGTTCGCATGAACAGCATGATCTGCGGTACAAACAGAAACGGTGTGATTCCCGATCTCTCCTTTACCATTTCCCAGCCCATCTGTGGCATCAAAGTTAAGCTTTGGTCCTGTTGCATTGATCAGATAATCATAGGTTACTTCTTCTGTTTGACCTCTCGTCTCGTCTTTCGTAGATTCGATAGTGATGTAAGGAGTATTATTTTCCGCTTTTCCGTTTGGGTGGATGGAGACAGCTTTTGCTTGACGGTAGTCAATACCAGCTTTTTTGTAAATCGGTGCGAGTGGGAAAACGACATCCTCTTTTGTCATTTGACCGACACCTACCCAGATATTTGATGGGATCCAGTTCCATTGTGAATTGGGTGTTACTACCACCACCTCATGCTCTTTTCCTAGCCATTTTTTGGCAAATGTTGCAGCAGTGTGTCCGGAAACACCGCCCCCCATGATGACGATTCGTGCCATATTTTTTCCTTTTACATTTATATGTATATAAAGTGTAAGCTACGCATCTTTAAAACAAAGTTAAAATGATTTGATTTGTAGGCTAGGGTGGATCTATAAATGGTTTGTCTAAGGAGAGATGTTCATTTGCCGGTTTGATTTAAGGAAATAGTATAAATTTCATTGATGAAATTCAGAGTTTTAATGTATGAATTAAAAATATGTTAAACTTTCTCAAATTTTGGGGTTAAAGAGTAAAAATGAAAGAGATATTTGAAATACTATTGACTCCCATACGTGCGATCAAACGTCGGTATATACCGTTACTTTTGATTTATTTTGCGTATGGCGCGAGTGGTTTTTCAGCGGTAGCAGAAACGTTTTGGGTGAAAGAGAAGCTACATCTCTCCGCAGAAGATTTGATTTCCTTAGGGGTATGGTTGACTGTGCCTTGGACGATCAAGATGATCTTTGGACAAATGGTAGACTCTTTTACTTTATTTGGTTCTAACAGAAAAATCTATGTCTATATCGGCGCACTTTTCATGGCGGCAGGTATTTTCTTGATGATCGGGCTCGTTTCTGATGCCACATGGCTTGCATTGTACCCCAAGGAGAAAGTGTACATTTTTGCTTCGGTTACTTCTGTTGTGGGATTTGTCCTTCAAGATGTTGTCGCCGATACGATGAGTACAGAAGTAGTCGACAAAACACAAACGAAAGAAGAGATACGAAAAGAACTTGCCATGATACAAGTGCTTGCACGAATTTCATTAGGGTTAGCGATTTTTGTGGTTTCTGGACTTAAAGGGTGGCTTGCAGAGATTTATAGTTACGAAACGATGTTCACACTCTCTTTGTTTATCCCATTGCTTTCTATTTTGGGAGTCTCTTTTGTGAAACTCAATCCAGTAGAGAGTTCACCATTGAAGAAAAACATTTTTTTCGGTGGATTTATTTTTGCTGTTTTTGTGGTGCTTATAGGTTATCATGAAGTGCCGTATTCGCAAGAGATCGTGTTTTTTATCTCATTGAGTGTAGTGTTGTATATGCTTCGTTCTTTAGTTATAGAGCTCCCTTCTGAAACGATCAGGCATATACAAATGGCCATGTTTGTGATCTTTGTTTATAGAGCGATGCCAAGCGTCGGACCAGCATTAACATGGTGGGAGATCGATGTTTTGGGGTTTGACAAAGCATTTTTTGGTACCTTGGGGCAGATCGGTGCTTCTTTAGCGCTCATTGGGATGTGGGTAAGTTCTAAATATATCATCAACCAAGGTATCGGGAAAGTGTTGATTTGGATGACGATGATTAGCTCTATTTTATCGTTGCCTGTATTAGCCATGTACTACGACATTCATACGATGTTAGGTTTGGATGCACGAACTGTTGCCATAGTCGACACGGCAGTCGCTTCTCCTTTTGATTACATCGCGCAAGTTCTGATGTTAACGTTAGTGGCGATCTATGCACCAGAAGGACATAAAGGTACATGGTTCGCTTTAATGGCAAGCTTGATGAATATTGCACTTAGTGCGGGCGGGCTTTTAAGCAAATACCTTAATAAAATTTTTGTCATTACGCGTGAGATGCATGAAGGGGGAAGGATCATCGTTCCAGCTAATTACGATGATCTTGGTTGGTTGCTTTGGATAGTGATCATAGTAGGATTTGTCATACCAATCGTGACGATTATAAAGTTTAATCCAGATCCATCTAGCAGCAAATAATGGTAATACTTTTTGATCTAGACGGCACACTGATAGACTCTACGGAAGCGATATTGGAAAGTTTTCATGAAGCGTTTCAAACCTTTGGCACTGCTGTAGCAGAGGATGAAGCGATTAAAGCTCAGATAGGACATCCTTTGGATGTAATGTTTAAAAGTTTAGGGGTAAACGATGCAAGTATAAACGAGCATGTAAGTGCGTATAAAATGCATTATAGAAAAATCTCTTGCGCAAAAACGGTACTCCTTCCCGATGCTAAAGAAGCTGTAGAGCTTGCAAGCCGATATGCTACGTTGGGAGTCGTGACGACCAAGACAGCACAATACTCCATAGAACTTTTAGAGCATTTAGGGTTAATGCAGTATTTTGACGTATTGATCGGAAGAGAAAATGTAGACAATCCAAAACCACATCCAGAACCTATTTTAAAAGCATTATTTAAGTTACAGCATGATAAAAAAGGGTGTTGGATGATAGGGGACACCCCGATGGATATTTTAGCAGCACAGGCAGCTGGAGTTGAAAGTGTGGCAGTGAGTTGTGGGTATGCCTCTAAAACAGTGCTATTAGAGTATACAAATAATGTGATGGAAACGGCGTTGGATGCTGTGAAATTGATCGCTTTATGACCATTCAACACTAAAAAAGCGTGATTACAAGCACAATTTAAGAGTGTCAAGATTACAATTAAGTAAATAAATACATATGTATATATATTTTAAACATGAGGAGAGATTATGACAGAGATTAGATGGCACAGCCGTGCAGGGCAAGGTGCTGTATCTGGTGCGAAAGGTCTTGGCGATGTTGTCGCAACAACAGGAAAAGAAGTGCAGGCTTTTGCGCTTTACGGTTCTGCAAAGAGAGGGGCAGCACTGAGAGCATATAACAGAATTGCGGATGAGCAAATTTTTAATCATGCTAAATTTATGTATCCAGACTTTGTTTTGGTAATTGACCCGGCATTGGCAATGACAGATGATATTACGATGAATGATAAAGAATCAACGAAATATATCATTACGACACATTTGAGTAAAGATGAACTCATTGCTCAAATCCCTGCATTGCAAGATAAAGCAGATAGAGTCTATGTGGTAGATTGTATTAAAATTTCTTTAGATACGATTAAAAGATCGATGCCAAACTCACCAATGTTGGGTGCGTTCTGTAAAGTATCTGGTATGTTTGAATTGGATTATTTTTTAGAAAATATGCAAAGAGTGCTACAAAAATTTCCTCAAAAAATCATTGATGCAAATATGGAAGCGATTACCAGAGCATATAACGAAGTTAAGTAAAGAAGGAAATAAAGTATGCAAGATTTAAAATTAAAAGCAAGTGACAAGAGAGGGCTTAAGAATCTCGAACCCGGGACGGGTATGATTGGTTGGGATGAGGTAACTCAGGGGTCTATCATTCCTTCATTTGAAGGGAATGCTGCAGGTATAGCAAATATGAAACCAGAAGATAGAAATTATTCTATGCATAACTCTTATACTGCTACGGTTGCCTCATGGAGAGTGATCAAGCCAGTATTTAACAGAGACATTTGTATTGATTGTCAAAATTGTTGGGTATGGTGTCCAGATTCATCTATCCTTTCAAGAGATAAGCAAATGTTAGGGATCGATTATGATCACTGTAAAGGGTGTGAAGTCTGCGTAGAGGTTTGTCCAACAAATCCAAAATCACTCATAATGTTCAGCGAGCATACGGATCTTGGTGAAGCATTGTCTCAATGGCCAGAAAAAAAGAAAAAAGAAGATTAAGGGATTATTATGGCAGAAAAATTTGATTTAAATGAGAGAGAAGTTTGGGATGGTAACTATGCTGCATCTCAAGCGATGAGACAGGCAGAAGTCGATGTAATGGCGGCTTATCCTATTACGCCATCTACACCTATCGTTGAAAATTATGGTAGTTATGTTGCGAATGGTTATATTGATGGTGAGTTTGTAATGGTTGAGTCTGAGCATGCGGCAATGTCTGCATGTGTCGGTGCTTCTGCTTCAGGTGGGCGTGTGGCAACTGCGACTTCATCTCAAGGTTTTGCTTTAATGGTAGAGGTACTTTACCAAGCATCTGGGATGAGGCTACCTATCGTTCTTAATGTAGTAAACCGTGCATTGGCTTCACCACTTAACGTACGTGGTGACCACTCAGATATGTATCTTGGACGTGATTCAGGGTGGATACAAATGGGTGCATTTAATGCACAAGAGGCGTATGACCTTGCGCTTTGCGCATTTAAAATCGGTGAAAACCACTCTGTAAGACTTCCGGTGATGGTGCATCAAGATGGTTTCATTACCTCACATACAGCACAAAACGTGTATCCGCTCACAGATGAAGTAGCGAAAAAATTTGTAGGTCAAATCGTACCGGTAGATGATATGCTTGACTTCTCAAGACCAGTAACATATGGTGCGCAAACCGAAGAAGATTGGCACTTTGAGCATAAAGCGAAGCAACATAAAGCACTGATGGATTCTCGTACAGTGATCGATGATGTTTTTGCTGAGTTTGAAAAAGTATCAGGAAGAAAATACAAAAGAGTAGAATCTTACGATATGGAAGATGCGGAAGTAGCGCTTGTAGGACTTGGAACGACGGTTGAAACGGCAAGAGTAGCAGCAAAAGAGTTAAGAGCAGAAGGTATTAAAGCCGGTGTAGTGGCGATCAGAAATTTCAGACCATTTCCTTATGATTTGGTAAGAGATGCTTTGCAGCATGTAAAATCAGTTGCCGTAACTGATCGTTCATCTCCAGGTGGTGCAATGGGTGCATTCTATAATGAAGTATCCGCAGCACTTTATACGACGCCAAACAGACCACTTGTGACAAACTATATTTACGGTCTTGGTGGGCGTGATTTCTCGATTGAGCAGGCAAAAAAAATACTTAGAGAGCAACAAGCAAATGCTGATGCAGGACATATTACAACAGATATCCAACAGTTCTCAGGACTTAGAGGTCCTCACCTTGGATATTTTAAGACAAGAAGGGGTTAATCATGGCGATTACATCAATAAAAAACTTAAAAGAATTTTCAACAAGTAATGACAGATTTGAAGGTGCACATACACTCTGCCCAGGATGTGCACACTCTATGATCGTAAGAGAGCTGATGAACTGTACGGATGACAACCTTGTTATCGCTACGAACACAGGATGTCTTGAGGTATCAACAGCCGTGTATCCATTTACTTCATGGGATACTTCTTGGATCCATATCGGGTTTGAGAATGCACCATCAGCGATCTCAGGGGCAGAAGCAATGCACAAAGCGCGTAAGAAAAAGGGAACACTTTCTGACAATGATGCACCAGTCAAATTTGTTGCATTTGGTGGAGATGGATCTACTTATGATATTGGTTTTCAGTGGCTTTCAGGTGCTATGGAGAGAGGTCATGACTTTACCTACATTTGTCTAGACAATGAAAACTATGCAAATACCGGGGGACAAAGATCATCGGCGACACCAATAGGTGCTACGACTTCGACTGCACAAGCGGGTTCTCACTCTTATGGTAAAAAAGAGAAGAAAAAAGATATCGTTGGTATCATGGCTGCGCATGGCGCTCCTTATGTTGCACAGTTGGCACCAAATAAATGGAAAGCGATGGCAAAAGGTTTCCAAAAAGCACTTGAGACGGAAGGACCTTGTTTCATCAATACAGTTTCTCCATGTTGTACAGAGTGGAAATTTGAGCCAAAAGACACGATCGGTATCACAGACTTAGCGACTGATTCATTGATGTTCCCGATGTATGAGATCATTGATGGACATGAGCTTAATATCCTTTACAGACCGAAAAATATTCTTAAAGTAGAAGATTATCTTGGAGCACAAGGGCGTTATAAGCACTTGTTTAAACCAGAGTATAGACATGTGATTGACCAGATCCAAAAAGATGTGGATGAGAAGTGGGATATGCTGCAAAGACGTGAAGAAGCAAGAGTCTAAAAACTCAGCTTCGGCACATTTTTCACTTTGGGCTGCGGAAATTTTCTGCAGTCATGTATACTGAGTAGACTCTTTTGTAAATTTCGTTGTTAAAGCAAAACATACACCAAATCTGAATTTTTCTCAAAAATTTTCACCTTTTTTCTAATTTCTAATTTCTAATTTCTCACTCTAACGCTATAATCAATATTATATTTAAAGGAAATGCCTATGCCATTACTAGATAGTTTTACAGTCGATCACACTAAAATGAAGGCTCCTGCTGTACGTGTAGCAAAAAAAATGAGTAGTCCAAGCGGAGATGATATTACGGTATTTGATTTACGTTTTTGCAAGCCAAATAAACAGATATTGCCTGAAAAAGGGATCCATACACTAGAACATCTTTTTGCAGGTTTTATGCGGGATCATCTTAACAGTAAAAAAGTTGAGATTATCGATATCTCACCCATGGGATGTCGGACAGGTTTTTACATGTCTTTACTTGGTGCACCTAAAGCAAAAACTGTTGCAAAAGCGTGGAAAAAATCGATGAAAGATGTGTTAAAAGTGAAGCGAAAAAAAGATATCCCAGAACTTAACATCTATCAATGTGGAACGTATAAGATGCACTCTTTAGATGAAGCAAAACAGATTGCAGATGATGTGTTGGATAAAGGGATCGGTGTGATGCATAATAAGAGCTTAAAATTGAGTCCAAAGCAACTCAATAAAGGAAAATAAGGTATGAATATATTAATCCCTTGTGATGGTACAGATGCGCAAAATTCTAAAATTACAACATTGGCAGAACAAAAAAAATGGGCATTGATAGATTTTGAAAATGGGCAAGTGCAAAATACCCAGTTTTTTGATGACAGAGAAAATACAGGAGCTGATTGGATAGATTTTGTGATACTCGCAAATAAATTTGAAAATTATCTTGATTTTATGAATGAAGGGATGATGTGTCTCGTAAGGAGAGAAGAAGAGACACTTGAGGAGGTCATGTCGGCTTTCATATTTAAAGAGTTAGATGAGATAGGGTCTTAGTGAATAGTTAATAGTGAAAAATGAAGGGTGTTGGTATGGATTGCAACGCAATGCTTTTAGTGAGTTTTATCATTCCGAACTCGATCCGATCTTCTATATTAGGTAGTTAGTAGTGAGGATTGAAAAATTTGTTGGAAGTAAAAAGGTTGTCGTCACGCAAGATGGCTCACAAACACTTTTTTCTACCCAATTTAACGAATCGTATCATTCCACCAAAGATGGTGCACTCCATGAATCATTAGAAAAACATGTGAAACAAGCTTTGGCATTTTTTAAAGAGAAAGAAGAGCTTACGATTTTAGATATCTGTTTTGGTTTAGGATATAACACTTTCGCTACCATTTATTATATGAAAAAAGAGGGTTTGAATCAAAAAGTGCACATCCTCTCTCCAGAATTCGATGAAGGATTGGTACGGTCATTAAAATATTTTTATTACCCTCCAGAATTTGATGCACTCCAGCCTATCATTCAAGCAGTGAGTGAAAATCTCTTTTATGAAGATGAGCAATTTAAGATTGAAGTCTTGATCGGGGATGCGAGAGAGAGTATCCCTCAGATTCAAAAGAAGGTAGACATCATTTATCAAGATGCATTTAGCCCGAAGCAAAATCCACTGCTTTGGACTAAAGAATATTTTGAGCAGGTACGTGCTATTTGTGGAGAAGATGCCGTGTTAACTACATATTCTGTCGCGACATCTACCCGTTTAGCACTTTGGGAAAATGGGTTTCATATCTTTGCGCAACAAGCACAAGGGGTTCGTGATTTTACGATCGCTAGCTTGAGACTGTTGCCACTGCAAGAGATCGATATGGAGCTTAAAAAAAGTCGTAATTTAGAAGCAAAAAGTTTACGTGATGAGGAGTATCAGTAACTCATTTGTATCGTGTCGATATCAGCCCAAGAGAGGCTTTTGTCCTTGTTTTTATGTCGTAGTATGTGTTCGATATAGCGGGCAAAAAGGTCTGTTTCTATATTGACTTTTGTCCCTACTTGATATTCTTTGATCAGTGTTTCTTCGAGGGTATGAGGGATGATAGTTAAACGAAAGTTATCCTTATGCACTTCATTCACAGTTAAACTAATCCCATCGATTGTAATCGATCCTTTGGGTACGATGTAGGTTATTTTTTCTTTGGGAACTTGGATAATGAAGTCAATGCCATTTTCTCTTCGGGTAATGTGTGTGACTGTCCCTACACAATCAACATGCCCCTGGACGATATGCCCTTCAAAACGGTCGTTCATTTGCATCGCAGGTTCGATGTGTACTTTGCCACGGAGTTTACTCTCATTTAAAATGCTACGAGTTTCATCTGCCAGTTCAACAGAAAATCCATCACTATATAATTTGGTGACAGTCAAACAAACTCCATTAATAGCGATAGAGTCACCTATCTTCGCTTGATGTTTTGATTTGATGGTCAAAATATTATTCTGGTAACTTTGAACAGTAGCGATTTCACGGATAAGCCCTGTAAACATTACAATCCTTTGGATTGAGTGAATAGTGAACAGTGAATAGTGGATAGGAAGAGTAGGCTTTTTTCTAAAAATCTTTTATCGTACATGGGAGACTCCCTTACATAATTTAGTTCGAGGTAGTAGATGGATTATGATGTTATTGTCATTGGTGGAGGTCATGCAGGGATAGAAGCGTCACTTGCGTCTGCCCGTATGGGTAGCAAAACACTAATGATCACTATACTTGCAGAGCAGATAGGTGCTTCTTCTTGCAACCCCGCTATCGGAGGTTTGGCAAAGGGGCATTTGGTACGTGAAGTAGATGCTCTTGGTGGAGAGATGGGGCTGTGTACCGATAAAACAGGAATCCAATTTAGAACCCTTAATGCTTCTAAGGGACCAGCTGTAAGAGGAACACGAGCACAGATAGATATGGATCAGTATCGTATCTATATGCGTAATGTAGTGCTTAATACACCCAATCTTGATGTCAAACAAGAGATCGCTGATGGGCTTATCATCGAAGAAAATGAAGTACGAGGGGTTACCACACAATTAGGGAACCGCTATAGTGCTTCTAAAGTGGTCATCACGGCAGGAACATTTTTAAATGGGCTGATTCATATTGGAGAAAAAAAGCAAACTGCAGGACGTCAAGGTGAGTTTGCTTCGGTAGAGCTGGCAGAATATCTTCGTGGTCTGGGGCTTAATATTGGCCGTTTAAAAACGGGGA
>JBEARN010000039.1:0-10952 GCA_041163165.1 Pseudomonadota bacterium | reverse complement strand
TCATTATTATCTGGTTGTCCATCTACAGAAATATCACTTACGTTTGCCGTGTATCTACCTTCGATACCGATATATGGATTAAAGTTTACACCTGCAGTCAGAGTAAATCCATGTGTATCCATGTCGGTGCCATTTTGTTCACCATAGATATAAGAATATCCTACACCTGCATAAAAATCAACCGGAGTTGAAGCTTCTGCTACCGGTGTTTGGATCATTGGTTCTACTGGTTGGATATCTCCACCACCGAATGCGAATGAACTTACTGCCAAAGCAGCGATGATTGAATTTGTAATTTTTTTCATTGTTTTTTTTCCTTATAGTTTATAAATTACGGCGGAATTGTATCATCAAATCTTTAGTTTTAACTTATAAATATTATTTTTTAATGTAATAAATAAAAATGATCATTCCAAAAAAGACAAACATCAGCCCCTAACCTAATTTATACTACAATAATAATCCATATCATCCAAGGAAATTTGACCGATGCGTATCTTGCTTATCAATACCAATCCTGTTGTCTCTAGACTCTTCAAGCTTGCAGGGGTCAATAGTGAAATGGCTCTGGATGAAGTGGAAAATATCGACCATATTAATCAAGTTTCTTATGCGATGGTGTGCGTCGATGATAGTGCGTATTCACAACAAGTGCAACTTTTTATAGATGCACTAGAGGGGGTGAAACGTGTTTTTATCTCATACAGTTCCAAAGAGATGGAAGGGTTTGATCTGTCGATCAAAAAACCATTTCTCCCTACTCAAATTAGTTACCTTATCCAAACTGTAGAACAAGATGATGCGCTGCATGATACACACAAAAGCAAAAGTGATACCAAGATTTTGGATACGCAGGAGATAGAAAAGATCAAAACACTTCTAAAAATGGATGATGAGATGGCCGTCGATGCATCCATGATCCCCTTGAGTGAAGAGGGATACGAAGCAAGAAAAGTAGAAGTGATCAAAGAACAACTTCTTTCTGAAGGGTTACAGTTGATTGAAGAAGAAGATATGGTTGAAGCGGTGAGCAACCAAAACAATTTCCCTAAACAAGATACGTCTCTTTTAAGTGAAGCTGAAATGGCGTTGTTTCAAGAAGCATTTTCGAAAGCATTGCAACAGATAAAACCTAAGAAAATCAAAAAGTTTTTAGCAGGTGGAAAGGTTAAATTTAAACTTCAATTAGAGGACCATGTATGATGCAAAAAGGTGCGATTTTAGTGTTGTCAGGCCCAAGCGGTGCGGGAAAAAGTACGATAATCCATGCGGCATCAGATCAGATAGGAGCGTATTACTTTTCTATCTCTACAACGACACGGGCTCCTAGAGCGGGGGAAGTAGATGGGAAAGATTATTTCTTTGTCACCAAAGCCCAATTTGAAGCCGATATCAAAGCTGGATATTTTCTTGAGTATGCAGAGGTGCACGGCAACTACTATGGCACATCGCTCAAACGCGTGAATGAAGCATTGGAAGCAGGAAAATTGGTTATATTTGATATCGATGTGCAAGGGCATCGACTCGTGCGTGCTACGAAAATGAACGATATTACCACCTCGGTGTTTATCACGCCACCTTCTTTGAAGGAACTGGAAAAGAGACTTCGTGCCCGATCTACTGATGAAATCAACGTGATCGAAAAGCGCTTGGAAAATGCAAAAAATGAGATCAAAGCGGTGGGTGAATATGACTTTTTGATCATTAATAAGACCATCGAAGAGGCAGCAAAACGTTTTGTGATCATCGCAAATGCCGCAAGATTGAAACAGAGTCAAGTTGATTTAGAGAATTTTGCAGTGCAGTGGCTTAATGAGAGATAGTAATTAGTAGATAGAAGATAGTAGGTTAGGTTCGTGTTCTCTCGGAGTGTACCTAAAGAATGAAAGTCTTTCATATACAAAACCCACTACTGTGACTATTTGCCAACTGCTATCTACTACTTAATCTTTTTGTAGTATAATTACCCAAAATTATGCATATATAAAGGATGAACATGGGTGTGCCAAGTATGCCGGAATTATTGATCATATTAGCGATTGTTGTATTACTTTTTGGAGCAAAAAAGATTCCAGATCTTGCCAAAGGAATGGGCAGAGGAATCAAAGACTTCAAGAAAGCGATCAGAGAAGATGACGAAGAGACCAAAGAAATCGCTTCAAAAGAAGAGGCAAACACTGCAACAGAAGAGAAAAAAAGCGAAAATGCTTAAGACAGAGCGTTTACCGTTCAGATAGTGTAGCTACCTTTAGCTACGCGCTTATCTCCCCTAATCTATGGAATTTTTATGAAATTAAAATCAAAAATAAACACTATCATTCAAAATGCCTTTTTCAAAGCAGGCATCGATGAGGAACCTATCTCTGTTAGCGAGTCTACCAAGCCTGAATTTGGCGATTTTCAATTTAATGGCGCAATGGCACTTTCAAAAAAAATGGGCAAAAATCCTCGTGAAATCGCCACAACGATCATCGAAAATCTTGATTTGAGTGGAATGGTGGCGAAGGCCGAGATCGCAGGGCCAGGGTTTATCAATCTATGGTTAAATAGAGAATGGATCGCATCTGAATGTGAGATCGCTGGTGAAGATAGTAGGCTGGGAGTTACAAAAAAAGATCACCCTGAAAAAGTGATCGTTGATTATTCTGGGCCAAATATGGCAAAACAGATGCATGTGGGGCATTTGCGTTCAACCATTATTGGCGATACATTGGCAAATCTGTTGACTTTTTTAGGGGATGAGGTGATACGCCAAAACCACATTGGAGACTGGGGTACGCAGTTTGGGATGCTCATTGCATATCTTGAAGAGGTGCAAGAGGATGAGAGAGTTGCGGTGAGTTTGCAGGATTTGGAACAGTTTTATAAAGATGCGAAAAAACGTTTTGATGAGGACAGTGCTTTTGCCGATAAAGCAAGAGAATATGTCGTCAAAATACAAAGTGGAGATGCACATTGCATGTTGCTATGGAAAAAGTTCATCGATATCTCTTTGGGGCATTGTGAAGAGGTATATGAAAAACTGGGTGTGCAGCTCACACGTGAAGATGTCCGGGCAGAGAGTTTTTACAATGATGATTTGCATCAGGTAGTTTCCGATTTGAAAGGTCAAGGTTTACTGATAGAAAGTGATGGGGCGCAGTGTGTGTTTTTAGAGGAAGATGAGATCCCAGTCATCGTGCAAAAAAGTGATGGCGGATATCTTTATGCTACGACAGATTTAGCAGCTTTGCGTTACAGAAACAAAATATTGGCTGCCCAGCGTATGCTTTATGTCGTAGATGCGAGACAAGGAGAACACTTTAAACAAGTATTTGCACTGGCAAAAAAAGCGGGCTTTGTCGCGGAGTCTGTAGCGCTTGAACATATCGCTTTTGGAACCATGATGGGCGAAGACGGCAAGCCTTTTAAAACACGTGATGGCGGCACGGTGAAGCTGATCGATCTTTTGGATGAAGCGGTCATCAAAGCCAAAGAGGCTATCAATGAAAGAGAGTCCTATACGCAAGAAGCATTGGAGAAATTAGCAAAGATCATTGGTATCGGAGCAGTCAAATATGCTGATCTTTCGATCAACCGTGAATCTAATTATATTTTCAATTGGGATAAAATGTTGAGCTTTGAAGGGAATACATCGCTGTATATGCAATATGCCTACGCGAGAATCCAAAGTATTTTTAGAAAATACGAAGGCGGGTTGGATGGGAAGATCATCATTTCAGATGCGCTAGAGCATAAATTAGCAACGATGCTTTTACGGTTTGAAGATGTACTTAACCGTGCTTCACTCGATGCTTCCCCAAACCAGATCACTACCTATCTTTATGAGTTGGTGGGTATTTTTATGCGTTTTTATGAGCAAAATCCTATCTTAAAAGAAGGGGTCGAAGAGAAGATCAAAATAAGCCGTTTGCGTTTGGCAGACCTTACCGCAAAAACGGTAAAGCAGGGTCTACATATTCTTGGCATACAAACCGTAGACAAGCTTTAAATTATTTTTTATTTTTTTGGTTTGCCACAAGTTCGCTTAAAAAGGTTTCAAGCGAATAACGTTGTCTGTATTCTGGGACCATGATGTGGATTAAGATATCCCCTAAGTCTGCTACGCTCCATTCATCCGTTGCATCCGAAGCAAGGAACTTGTCTCCTTGTTTTCTCAGCTCTACTTTCAGATGGTCAAAAAGCGCAAGGGTGTGTTTCCCGTTGAGTGAATTGGCTATCACTACGCGTTTTGCAATATAGTCTGCGTCGTCAAGGTTGAAAACTTCGATCTCTTCTGCTTTTTTTTCATCCAGTAATTTTACGATATTTTCTATTCTTTCGTCTATTGTCATTTCATGTTGCCTTTGTAATAGTTTTTTGACAGATTCTTTGATCTTAGCGTCAACAAATTTTAAATCTTTTTCTTTTCTTATCTGGGTTGAGCTGATCGGTGTGTCCAGATCAAGAACCTCCCATTTTTGAAGCAAGCGTGTATCTAAGTGATGTCTGTCTCGTCTCGCGATCACCCAAGTAATGGTTTGATTCAGCGACTCAAAATCATGCCATTTTGTCAATGTTGACAAGTTGTCAGCACCAAGGATAAGATATTTGACATCATACATTTCATTTAAATGTTTTACAGTGTGTGAAGTAAATGTACTTTTCCCTTGCTGCACTTCATACGCATCTACTTTGACCCCTTCAATAGGATCAAAAAGGACATGACACCACATCAGCCGTGTTTTGGCATCAGCCAATGTCGATGTTTTAAATGGATTTAAGTACGCAGGGATGACAAGCAGTTGATCAATCTTCAAATGTTGCATAGCGGTATTGACAATCTGTTGATGCCCTTGATGTGGAGGATCGAAACTACCCCCAAATATGGCTACCACAGGCTTGTGTTGATTAACCAAATACTAACCTCATTTACTGTAAAATTCCGTAATTTTAGCATAATAAAACTAAGGGCAACTAAAAATACATTTTTAGGGGAATAAGGAAAAAATATGGCTGTAAAAGTGGCGATCAATGGACTAGGAAGAATAGGAAGATGTGTAGCGCGTATCATTGCAGATAGAGACGATATTGAGCTGGTGGCAGTCAATGCGTCAGGATCAGAAGAGATGATCCAATACAATCTCAAATATGATTCGGTACACGGGAAAAGAGAAGATGTAAATGTTTCGGATGGATATCTTCATATTGGTACCACGAAAGCAAAAATATTTGCAGAACGTGATTTGGCGCAACTTGACTTTGCTTCTTGCGGTGCGCAGATTGTGTTGGAGTGCACGGGAGCATTCCTTACAGCTGAAAGTGTCCAGCCTTATCTTGATAACGGTATCAAAAAAGTGCTCTTCTCTGCTCCAGCAAAAGACGATACGGCGACATTTGTTCTAGGGGCAAATGCCGATGCATATGCTGGGGAAACCATCGTTTCAAATGCATCGTGTACGACCAATGGACTCGCTCCAGTGGCAAAAGTACTTGATGATGCTTTTGGCATCGAAAAAGGGCTGATGACGACCATCCACTCTTATACTTCTTCGCAGCCGATTTTAGATGCAAAACACAAAAAAGACCCGAGAAAAGGGCGCTCAGGCGCCTTAAATTTGGTTCCTACCACGACCGGAGCAGCAAAAGCGATCTCAAAAGTGTTGCCAAATCTCACGGGAAAACTGAATGGTCAAGCGATCAGGGTGCCAACGCCCGATGTTTCTATGGTAGATTTAACGGTGACATTGAACACAGAAGTGACACTCGAAGCAGTGCAAGCTGCCTTTAAGACAGCAAGCGAGGGATCTCATAAAGGCATTTTGGGCATCGATGAAGAGTACAGGGTTTCTCAAGATTTTGTGGGAGAAGAGTTAAGTACAGTAGTCGCGATGGATACGATCCAGGTGATCGGAGGCAACATGGTCAAAGTGCTCTCCTGGTATGACAACGAATGGGGATATTCGCGTCGTTTGGTGGATATGGCAGTTCATATCAGTAAAAAGTAAGAGGGCAAGGCTATGATGAAGACGATAAAAGACTTAAAGATCGATGGTAAAAGGGTTTTTATAAGATGTGATTTCAATGTCCCGAAAGATGAATTTGGGAACATCACCGATGACAGACGCATCCGATCAGCATTGCAAACGATCCGTTACTGCATAGACAGAGACTGCAAAATCATCCTCGCTTCACATTATGAAAGACCAGAACCAGGGAAGTATGAAGAGAAATACTCACTGGCTCCTGTAGCCAAAAGACTTCATACCTTACTCAAAATCAAAAATGATATTTTTATGGCGGAAGATGTTGTAGGCGAAGATGCCAAAGCAAAAGCAGATGCTTTAGAAAGTGGCGATGTGCTGTTGCTTGAAAACCTTCGGTATGAAGAGGGGGAAACGAAAAATGACATGGCATTTGCAGAAAAATTGGCAGGGTTTGCTGACTTTTACATCAATGATGCATTTGGCGCATGCCACAGAAAACATGCTTCGATCCATGCGATCACGAACTTTTTTGATGCAGACCATAAAGCAGCAGGGTTTTTGATGAGTAAAGAGGTTAACTTTTTCTCAAAAGTACTTGAAAATCCTGTGCGTCCCTTTGTCGCGGTGGTAGGCGGATCGAAAGTTTCTGGAAAACTTCAGGCATTGGTTAACCTTCTTAATAAGGTTGATAAAGTGATTATCGGTGGCGGTATGGCATTTACCTTTCTGAAAGCGTTAGGGTATGAAGTAGGGAATTCTTTGGTTGAGGATGATCTCATCGATGAAGCAAAAGCCATCATGGAAAAAGCGCAAAAAACAGGGGTAAAGTTTTATCTCCCAGTGGATGTGGTCGTCGCTGCTGAATTCTCAGAAAATACGACAGTGAAGTTTCTTCCTGTGCAAGAGATTCCTTCTGGATGGATGGGATTGGATATCGGTCCTGCTTCTTCAAGACTTTTCCGTGAAGCGCTCAATGATGCTAAAACGATCATTTGGAATGGT
Source organism: Pseudomonadota bacterium (assembly GCA_041163165.1). GTDB lineage: Bacteria > Campylobacterota > Campylobacteria > Campylobacterales > Sulfurovaceae > Sulfurovum. The sequence goes on along the minus strand of JBEARN010000039.1, from coordinate 3,984 downwards.
CCTATGGGTGTCTATGAGATGGACAGATACTCTAAAGGAAGCATCATGATGTCTAACAATATCGCACAAACCCATGCAACGACGATCGTCGGAGGAGGCGACACGGCCGATGTGACACAGCGTGCTGGAGATGCAGAAGAGATGACGTTTGTAAGTACAGGTGGCGGAGCAAGTTTAAAACTTATAGAAGGGATTTCATTGCCTGGGCTTGAAGTGCTCCAAGGTTAAGGAGAACGATTGATTTTTGCAGCCAATTTTAAAATGAACCATACGAGAGCATCGACACAAGCGTATATCTCGATGCTTAGAGAAAATGTGTCTGCGAAAAAAGAAGAAGATCAAATCTATATTTTCCCCCCTTTGACTGCGCTTGACAGCTACGAAGGTGATTTTACGATCGGGGCGCAAAATGCCTATCCTGCGAAAAATGGTGCTTTTACCGGCGAGATCGGTCTTGAACAGCTTGAGGAATTTGGTATTCGAACGATTTTGATCGGGCATAGCGAAAGAAGAGAATTGCTTCATGAAACCCAAGAAAAAGTAGCAGAAAAATTTTATTTTTTTCAAGCGCAAGGGTATGAGATCATTTATTGCATCGGTGAACCTCTTGAGATACGTGAAGCAGGATTGGAAGCGGTGATGGAGTATCTTTTGGCGCAATGTGACGGCATCGATACCAGTTATGAAAAGCTGATCGTCGCATATGAGCCTATCTGGGCGATAGGAACCGGAAGGTCGGCTACGGTAGAAGAGATCACGTCTACACACAATGCACTCAAGCAAACGATACACAAACCATTACTTTATGGCGGTTCTGTAAATCAAAACAATATTCAAGAGATTACTGCCATAGCGGGCGTGGATGGTGTATTGGTAGGATCAGCATCTTTAGATGCGAAAAACTTCGCATCTTTAATGAATAGATAAAAATTAATGCACGGTTAGATCCTGAATCAAGTTCAGGATGACGTTATCGGTCACTCATTACTCATTACTTAAAGAGGTCTTCGAGCGCGGATGTGTCTGTCGTTTTTTCTGTTTCGTTATTTTCAGAACGATCACTCTCTTTTTCTGTAATACCGTCAATTTCATTGAGTTCGATCGTATAACCTGTAAGCATCGAGGCTAAACGGATATTGATACCCGATTTCCCGATCGCTTTAGCCTTTTGATCGCTGGTGATGTTCACCGTTGCTTTTTTCTCCTCGGCATTGACTTTAATGCTTTGCGCTATGGCAGGGCTAAGTGCGCGAGAGATGAAGATTTCAGGGATAGGCGAATATTCGATGCAGTCGATATTTTCACCATTAAGCTCCCCACTCACGGCATTGATACGCACCCCTTTGACACCCACGGCTGCACCGATAGGATCAACATTGCTTTGATCGGTTTTAAGAGCTACTTTGGCACGTTCACCAGGGATCCTTGCAGCAGCAACGATCTCTACGACGCCATCTTCGATCTCTGGCACTTCATTGCTCATAAGGGCTTCAAGGAATTTTGGAGACGTTCTTGTAAGTTCCAAGAAGAGACCGTATTGTGGGTCTACGCTTACATAACGCAGAAGTGCCCGGATGGTGTCGCCATGTTTGTATTTTTCCCCTTTGATACGGTTTCTAAGGGTGAGAACACCTTTAAGTTCCCCGATCTCCACATGGGTATTGTCATCTGCATCGATACGGTTTACTGTTCCAAGGATCACTGTCCCTATCTGTTCTTTGTATTTTTCAAAAAGGTCTTGTTCGATACGTCTTTGGACATGATATTCGAGTTCTCTAAAAAGATTTGCAGAGGCTGTTCTCCCATAATCTTCAAGAACAAATTTTTCTTTAAGTTGGTCTCCGATCTCTAATGACTCATCAAACTCTTTTGCTTCTGAGATAGAGATAAAACTGTCTGATTCTATCTGTTTTGTATTTCCTTCTTTTCCCACTTCCACAAAAAGTTGCGGATCATTGTCTGCCACCACGGTGATGATTTTATTGACGGCGTATGATCTCGTATCTTGGTTAATGATGACTTCAAAATTACTTGTAAAACTAGTGAGTTTTTTTGCCGTGTTGACAAGGGCTTCTTTGAAAGCCTCGATGGCATGTTCTCTTGAAATGTTTTTTTCGTGAGCGATCGCTTCTATGATATCGACTATTTTTTCCATAATAAATCTTCCCTATAAATTATTTTGATCATCCAATACAATTTCCTCGCTACAAGAGGTAACATAACAGCGTTAATAACGTCTTGGAAGGTGTTGTTTTTGAAGTGAAAAATTATAGCTAACCTAAGCTTTACGGAAAATAAAGTATAATCATTATCAGTTATCCAAAACAAGAACAAATACGACATCAGATAAAGGGTATGCAAAAGATGAAATTAAAGCTCGCTAGAACCACACTGAAAGCAAAACCAAAAACGATTGAATTGAGTAAAATTGAAGAAGAATTGGCAACAAGATCCATCTTCTATTTTGACAAAGAGAATTCACATAAAGAGCTTAAAGACCTTATCGAATATTTTGAAGAGAAAGGTTACTCTGTTTACATGAGAGAAGTAAAATACGGGCTTGATGAGAATGAATATATCTATGAAGTGCACATTATCGCCTAAGTGCACTGTTTGATCTTCTGTTTTTGCACAAATAAAAACGACCTGCAAAGAGATAATCCTTGAGTAAAAAATTATTTATAGAAACACTAGGTTGCGCGATGAATGTCCGTGACAGTGAGCATATGATCGCTGAATTGAACCAAAAAGAGTCTTACGAAATGACAGATAGGCTGGAAGATGCTGATCTGATCATCATCAATACCTGTTCTGTCAGAGAAAAACCTGTCGCAAAACTTTTTTCGGAGATCGGTGTTTTTAACAAGAGAAAAAAGCCAACAGCAAAGATAGGGGTCACGGGCTGTACCGCATCGCACCTTGGAGATGAGATCATCAAGCGTGCCCCATCGGTCGATTTTGTTTTGGGGGCGAGAAATGTTTCCAAGATCACCCAAGTGGTGCATCAAAAGCATGCTGTGGAAGTGAGTACAGACTTTGATGAGAGTACGTATGCCTTTGGAGAGTATCGCACCAATTTATACAAAGCGATGGTGAACATCTCCATAGGATGCGATAAATCCTGCACTTTTTGTATCGTCCCAGCAACACGTGGGGATGAGATATCCATCCCCTCATCGCTTATCATCCAAGAGATCACGAAAGCAGTGGCATCCGGTGCCAAAGAGGTGATGCTTTTGGGACAAAATGTCAACAATTACGGCAGAAGATTCGGCGCTTCTGAAGAGCAATGCGATTTTACCCAGCTGCTGCAAAAGATTTCTGCCATAGAGGGGCTAGAACGCATACGCTTTACGTCACCGCATCCATTGCATATGGATGATGCCTTTATCCAAGAATTTGCGACTAACCCAAAGATTTGCAAGCAGATTCATGTCCCTTTGCAGAGTGGTTCAACCTCTTTGCTTAAGGCGATGAAAAGAGGCTATACTAAAGAGAATTTTTTGAACCGTTGCGAAAAAATACGGACACTTTGTCCCGAAGCGACGATCTCGACCGATATCATCGTTGGCTTTCCCGGAGAGAGCGATGCAGATTTTGAAGATACGATGGAGGTGCTCGAGAAAGTGCGTTTTGAACAACTCTTCTCTTTCAAATATTCGCCAAGACCTCACACGGAAGCTGCTGCATTTGAAAACCAGATCGATGATACCATTTCAGGCGACCGTTTAACCCGCTTGCAAGCACGCCATACGGAGATACTCGATGAGATCATGAATGCGCAGATGGGTCAAGTGCATGAAGTGTATTTTGATGAACTCAAACCAAACGGTCGAATTTCGGGGCGTTCAGATGACGGTAAACTCTTTTTTGTTGAGGGAAGTGAAGAGCTTTTGGGTAAAATAGTCAAAGTTAAAGTCACAAAAACCTCTCGCGGCGCACTTGAGGGAGTGGTGATTTAGAGGATGTTATGAAGAAAAAACT
>JBEARN010000038.1:0-11375 GCA_041163165.1 Pseudomonadota bacterium | reverse complement strand
TGTCGCACCACCTTTGGGGGGAGCAGTGTTGTTTATCTCTCACACAGGTGATGCTTTTTTAGGTGGGTCAGCACTTTTCATCATGAGTATCGGTATGGGTATGCCGCTTTTACTCGTAGGACTTGGTGCGGGTAAATTTATGCCTAAGCCAGGTGGATGGATGACGGCGATCTCAAAAACATTCGGTATGATCATGCTGGGTCTTGCTATCTTTATGGTTTCTCGTATTTTGCCAGAGAGTCTCACTTTGATCCTTTGGTCGCTAAAAAACTGTTACAACTTTTTGCGATGGTTGCTTTGCTTTATGGGATGTCGCTTTTTGTAGGCGGTATCAGTGGATCCACTTCTTTGTTAAGACCATTTGAAGCATTTACTAAAGTCTCTGGGATGGTGGATGTCGCTCCTGCGCTACTAGAAGCAAATGGACACAAAGGATATAGTGTGGAACGTTTGATGAAAGAAGTTGAAGCTTCAGAAAAACCTGTAGTGGTTGATTTCGGGAAGAAGGCATGTACGGCGTGTACCGAACTTGAGGAGATCACTTTTCCTGACCCGAAAGTGGCAGAGTTGCTTGAAAAGTTTACTTTTATTAAAATCGATCTTTCCGATAATACCGATGAAGACAAAGCTTTGCTTAAAAAATTTGAACTTTTTGGCACACCAAATATCATCTTCTTTGATAGAGAAAATCATTATTTGGCTGACAAAAGTTTGACAGGATTTATCGCGCCAGAAGAGTTTGCAAATCATTTAAAGCGTATGATAAAATAGATGTAGTTGGTAGATATGTGAGTGTATCACATCATTAAAATAGAACGGAATAACACCATGGAAAACACACTTAAAAACAAAAATTTAACCCTCTCGATTGGAGAGGTAAACACCTTAGAAGTAAATCGCGACAGTGATTACGGTCTCTTTCTTGGGGCTAAAGATGGAGAAGAGGTGTTGCTCCCTAATGCCTATGTGCTCGAAAATGAAATGTCCATAGGTTCTTTGGTGGATGTATTTATTTATACAGATAGCGAGGATCGTCCAGTGGCAACCACGAAAATGCCTTATGCAAAGCTGGGTGAATATGGCTATTTTACCGTAGTGGATTATAAATCGTATGGGGCATTTGTCAACTGGGGATTGCCTAAAGATCTTTTCATCCCACTTTCTCAACAAAAAGAGTATTTTCACATCGGCAAAAAATATATATTACGGGTTTGTTTGGATGAGCAAACAGGGCGTTTGTACGGAACACAGAAAATAGGCAAATATTTTAACCGTGAAATGACAGGACTGCACCAAAACAAAATCCTAGAAGCGATCGTTATCGCCAAAACACCCCTTGGATTTAAAGTCGTAGCCGATAATCAATACGAGGGGATGCTTTTTGCCAATGAAATCTTTGAACCCATAGAGATCGGTGAACGTAAAACAGTGTATATCAAAACAGTACGCCCAGATGGAAAACTTGACCTTTCATTGCAACCTATTGGTAAGACATTGAAGCTGGAAGGATCAGAGGAAGTGATTCTTCAAAAACTCCAAGTCGCTGACGGAAAGTTACCTTTTACTTACAAGAGTGATGCTGCAGCGATCCAAGAAGTTTTTGGGATGAGTAAGAAGCTCTTTAAAAGTACTTTGACAAAGTTGATCGAGCAAGAGAAGATTAAACTGTTAGATGATGCGATCGTTTTAAATCGCTGAGGTAAACGTGAAAATGAGTTTGCGTATACTCTTGCTTTTTCTCCCTCTTTGGCTCTGTGCCAAGCCATTTAAAGTAGCAACGTATAATGTAGAAAATCTCTTTGATGCCGTCTGTCAGGGGAGTGAGTATGATGACTATCTTCCAGGAAAGCACTGCTGGAGCAAAGAGATGGTTGAAGTCAAGCTCAACCATACTGCTGAGGTAATTTGTGATTTGAATGCAGACATTATCGGTCTGCAAGAGATCGAAAACGGCACTATTTTAGAGCAATTAAGGGTACGTCTCAAAGAAGTGGGATGCAATTATCCGTATGCTTCAATCACTCACACCAAAGAGAGTGCAATTCAAGTAGCACTGTTATCAAAATTTCCTATTCAAAACTCGTATGAAGTAAAAGTAGGGGAGGGAAGAGGTATCCGAAATATTTTGGAAGTGGAGGTAGCGGTAGAGAAGCACCCCCTGACACTTTTTGTAAACCACTGGAAATCCAAATCGTATAATGGATATGAGAGTAAGCGTATCCCTTATGCTGAAAAACTTCAGTCACGCATCGCTACTTTCCCTCCTGAAAAAGCGTATATTATCTTGGGAGATTTTAACAGCGACTATAATGCTTATGAGACACTCGAAGAGCATATCGATGACACCCATGGGAAGACGGCATTGAGTGATGTGCTGCAGACAAAAGTGGGCGACAAACTTGTGACTGAAGAGGAGATCATTACTGCACCTCGAGGGGTCCATTTGACCTTATGGCAAGAGTTACCCGTCAGAGAGCGTTGGAGTTTGAAGTATTATGGGAAAACTTCCAGTGCAGATCAGATCATACTCCCTAGCACACTTTTTGACGGAAGGGGTGTAGAGTATGTCAATAACTCATTCCAAGTTTTTAAACCTGATTACCTCTTTACCAAAGAGGGGTATATCTATCGATGGAAGGTTCACAAGAAGAAGCATAGCGGGAAGGGATACTCTGACCATCTGCCTGTGTATGCCTATTTTGATACAGTGCCGTATAAGATAGAAAAGAAACTTGCCGTAGAAGAAAAATCTATAGAAGATTTATACCAGCTAGATGCATTGAAATATCCTGCTTTGCTGAAAGATGTCGTCGTGGTATTCAAGCGAGGAAAACATGCGGTAGTAAAACAGCGTAAAAATGGACGTGGTATTTTCCTTTTTGGGTGCGCGGGGAAATTGAAGGAAGGAGATATTTATGATCTGATAGTAGGTCAGATTTACCATTATGGTGGGCTTAAAGAGATTACTTCCTTAGAGCATATCGAGAAAAAGGGAAGTGTAGATACTGAGCGGTACAGCCTTAAAGGGATCGGAAAAACGATGCAGCAAAATGAAGTGATCAGAGGGATTGAAGGTATTTACAGAGACAATCACTTGTATTGGGAGGGGAAGGTGATGCCTATCTACTTTAAAAAGCGAGAGTTGATACCTCAAAATGGAAGCCGTCTAAAGATAAACTATGCGCATCTAGGTTATTATAAGGGATTGCAAATCGTTATTTACGATAAAAAAGATTTTAAGATATTGGAGTAAATATGGCGTACTATAGTTGGATTTTGGCCTTTCATGTGATGAGTTTTGTGTCGTGGATGGCAATGTTATTTTATTTACCTAGACTTTTTATCTACCATCGTGAAAATGCTGACATTAAAGCATTTACAGATGTGGTAGAGGTGCAAGAATTTAAACTTTTTAAGTATATTGGAGTTCCTGCAATGTGGGCAACTGTTTTGAGTGGTAGCACAATGTTGTATTTGAATTCTGGTATTTTGTCCAGTGGTGGATGGATGCATGCAAAACTCGTTTTTTTAGTGTTGATGATAGGATACCATATCTCTTTAGATCGTATTCGTAAGATTATGATCCAAGATCCACACTACAAGACAAGTAAATATTTGAGGGTATATAATGAAATACCAACACTGCTTATGATAGGAATCGTGATTATGGTAGTGGTTAAACCTTTTTAATTGATTAGATTGTGATATAATCAACCATAATTTTCAAAAAATAAAAGGAGAAGAGTATGGAATTACCAGCCATTTCGTTACCTAAAATAGATTTACCTTTTGATATACCGGTGTTATTGCACCCGCCGATAGATCATTTTTTGATTGCCCTTCCTGTGGTGGTGCTTTTTGTGGAATTGATGAATTTACTGCTTAAAAGAAAAGTATTAAGCGGGTTTGCGCTTTTTATGATGGTCACAATCGTTTTTGTCGCCGTAGGAGCTTACTTCACAGGTATCACGGATGGAAGCGAAGCGGCTCCATTGTTGGGTGAAGAAGCGAAGAAAGAGTTATTGGATCATAAACTGTTAGGAACTTACTTGATGTTGCTATCGGGTGTATTACTTTTGTTTAAAGTTATCTCTATGCTCTCATCAAAAGTGATCATGAAAGGGGTTTATTTAGCACTATTGATCGTTTTTGTGGCTGGTTTATTTAAGCAAGGTGAAGAAGGTGGAGAACTAGTCTATGAATATGGATTGAATGTGGAGCGCGTCAAAGACTTAGATGATAAAGTGTATGATCTGGAAGAAGCTCTAGAAGAAGCTCAAAGCGCAACAGCAGTTCAAAAAGACGAAGTTGAAGCTACTCAAGGGTTAGAAAAAACAGATGCCAATCAAATGGCAAAACCTCAAGAGGTAGTTGAAACGGTTCGAAGTGCAGAGAAACCACTTGATTTTGATGATGTGCTTGAAAATGAAGTCAAACAACCCCAGATCGCTACTCACTAGCGATCACCCGAATTTTAAACTCAATTTCGGTTGCTTATGAGCCTCCATCTCCAGCAGATGAATACGGTATGTCGTAACGCTCTTCACTTTGTGTCGTTTTAAGGTTTGCCAAATAATGTGCCATTTTTTTGGTCTGATTTTCATCTAATGCTTTGGCAAAAGAGATCATCACTGAGCCAAATGCAGAACGTGTTTTTCCATTTTGCAAGTTTTGAAGTCTCTTAAGAAGCACTTTTTCTTGTATTCCCTGCAGTCTAGGAGCATCACCCATCCCTTCACCATACATTCCATGGCATCCATTACAGCCATTTTGGAGGTAAAGTGCTTCCATTTCATCAATTTGTGGGTAAGCGATTTGTGACATGAGCAGTACCATAAAGATAGGTTTTAAATAAATCATAACACTATTTTAACAAAAAAATATGAATGTAGTTTTAGTAAATAATTTTTGCCAAATACAGCCCGTATGGTGGAGCAAGTGAAGTCGTATGTTGTTTATCGCATTTTAACTGTTCTTTAAGCTGATTGATTGTCATAGTGTTTTGGGCGCAACGCATTGCTGCATCGACCATCATGCGTACTTGAGAACGTAAAAATCCATTGGCTTCAAAATAGATCAAATGGTAGCCATGATAGCTTTTATAGGTTGTACGGTAAATAGTTCGAACCGTAGTGTGATTTTGTGAACCTGTTTTATGAAAGAGTTTAAAATCATGTTCCCCTTGAAATATCTCAAGTGCTTGCATAAGAAGTTTGGCATCAAATGCCGAGTAATACGAGACATATGGTTGTTCAAATACAGAGGGATTTACTGTTTTGAAAAGATAGCGATAAATTCTTTTTTTTGCATGAAATCTTGCATGAAAATCTTCTCTTTCTGGGGTAAGATGCTTAAAGGAAATATCGACTAGTTTTTGATTTAAACGGAGTTTGAGTTTTTCAAGATCATCCCAAAAAGAAGGGATATCGAAGTGGATTACTTGACCTGTTGCATGGACGCCGGTATCTGTACGACCACTCCCGGTAATGGTGGAATGTATCTGCAGAGAATGCAGCGCCTCTTCGATAGCTGTGGTAATCGTATTTGAGGTAGATTTTTGGCGTTGAAACCCTTGATAGTGACTCCCGTTATAACTGATGACTGCTTTAACACGCATCTTAGAAATATTTTGCTACTTGTTTGTTGAAAAGCCATTTACTTACTATGCTGATAAGCAACACTACTCCGACTAGGATGAGTGGTGTGCCCCATTTCTCCAAAGAAGATGCTGTGGCATAGAAAAAAAGTGTTGTGAGAAAAATGACTACAAAAGAACGGTTGGGTTGATAGCGTGGATTGATCATGGTAAAAGAAGAAACAAGATAGATAGATAACAACGGCATAAGACTGATAAAGATAAAAAAGAGCAATCTTTTCAGCAAAGCGGGATCTTTTGTGATTTTAGACCAATAGGTTACGATATCTTCAAAGACAAATGCTTTTTTTTGTGTGGTATCAAAAATTTCTAAAGAATCATATTCAGCTTGTTGAAGGTTTGTAGAGGTATAGGTATAGCCATATCCTTTGTTAAGGAGTAAGGAGGTGACATTTTCATTGTGTTTTAGTTCTCCTGTTTTGGAAGAGAAAAATTGTTCATGCATCTTATCTAAACGATTTAATATCACGATATTATGAAAAGTATTTTCTTTTTTGTCTTTGACGTAAATATAATATTTTCCAAATTTTTGTCCCAATTCTCCAGGGGTGATGTTAATCTTTGCTTCTGCAAATTTTTCTTGCCTGAAAGATTCGTAAAACTGTTTGCTTAACGGGACAGCAACCAGTGAAAGGGTGGTCAATAAAAGTGAAAAAAGAGCCCCTAGAAGCAGTAGACTTTTGAGTACTTTTTTAGACCGTAGTCCTAGCGCATAAAGTGCGATGAGTTCATTGGCTTGGGAGAGGTGAACGAGTGTACTTGCTAATGCCGCTATAAATGAAAGTGGTAAACTATAAAAAATAATAGTAGGTAACGAATAGCTGTAAAGTAACATCAGCTCGCCAAATGTCATCTGTATTCTTGAGGTTAAGGATGCAATTTTGACTATAAAAATTAAAGAAATAATGAAAAAAAACGGTAAAAAGATAGTCAAAAAAGACTTCGTAAAACTAGATGAAATAAACCCTCGAATACTAACCATAAATCATTGTCCCTAAAAGTTGAGTTGTTTCATTAGCATAAAGATAGATGATAAAAGTAGCCAATGCCAAAAATGGGATGAAAGGGACACCTTTTTCCCTCCACATTAACGCAGGCAACATCGCTAAAAGAGCGGCAAGAAACAAAGCGGCAAAAAAATTGGGAAATCCAAGTAATGCCCCCATCGTTCCTGCCACGATCACATCGGCACTTCCCATCGCTTCTTTTTTTGCAAGCAAAGAAGAGAATTTACCGACAAGATAAAGCCCCAAAGCAGCAATCAATGCATCAAGTGCGGCATGTAAAAAATCAAGTTGAATCAGTGCAAAAACCAATGCGGCGATATTGACACTATCTGGGACAGCCATATATTTGAAATCTATCATTACTAGTGCAAAGAGCGCAGCAAATGAACCTGCTACAAAAGGAAAATACCACACAAGTCCTATTTTGAAATAAAGCAACAAAAATAGCATCCCTGTTAAAAGTTCTACGATAGGGTATTGTAAAGCTATTTTAGTATGACAAAAATAACATTTTCCTTGCAAAAGTACCCATGAAAATAACGGTATATTGTGCCACCATTTGAGTGTGTGTCCACAGTGTTGACATTTGGATGCAGGGAGAACAACACTTTCTCCCTTAGGAATACGATAAATCACTACATTTAAAAATGAGCCTATCATCACGCCAAATATAAAAACAATAGAAGCAAATATAAATGTGTTTTGCAGCATTATATACCACCAAAACGTCTATCACGCTGGATATACGTGCTTACTATTTCGTCTAACTCCTTGGCAGTAAAGTCTGGCCAAAGTGTAGGGGTAAAGTAAAGTTCTGCGTAACTGATTTGCCATAGTAAAAAGTTGGATATACGTTCTTCTCCACTCGTTCTAATCAGTAGATCAATATCGCTATAGGGAGTTTGAAGAGCATTTGAAATGTCTTCTTCTGTAATATGTTTTTTACCCCCATCAATCAGCACATTCACTGCATGAGCAATTTCTGCTCGACCACCATAATTGAGAGCCAAAACAAGAGTAAGTTTTTGATTGTTTTGGGTAAGTTTTTCTGTCTCTTTGATCCTGCTTTGTAACGTTTTTGATAACGCACCTATATCACCTATCGCTTTAAATCGTACATGATATTTTTGATACGTTTCAAGCTCATTCTGTAAATATTTATCCAGAAGCTTCATCAGAAATTCTATTTCTAGTTGAGGGCGTTTCCAGTTTTCTGTACTGAAGGCATAGAATGTCACTGTTTCGATCGTTGGATGCGATGCACAGTAGGTAGTGATTTCTCTAATGGTTTCAGCACCTTTTTCGTGCCCTTTTGTCCGTTTTAATTCACGTTGCTTTGCCCATCTTCCATTTCCGTCCATGATAATGGCAAGATGTTGAAGTGAACAATTAGTCATGAGAGAGTTGTTTCGCTTCATGCAAAATTTTATTGGCAAGAGTGAGTTTGTCATGTTTTCCCAAAGAGACTTCATTGTCCAGGCTAATAAATGTGATCTCATTGTCAGAAGTCCCAAAACTCGTACTGTTTTTTAAAAGATTATAACAAACGGCATCTACCTTTTTAGATTTCAAAAGATCATGTGCATAGGTGAGTCCATTTTCTTGGTCCATCTCTGCTTTAAATGCGATCGTTTTAATATCGGTTTTGTCTAAAGCTGAAAGGATGTCTATGCTTTGTTTTAACTCGAGATTCCATGTATCCCCTAAGGTTGATTTTTTCAGTTTGCCATTTTGTGGGTATTTTGGTGTAAAATCAGACACAGCAGCCACCATAAAAAGATAAGGTTCTTTTTGAATGAGATGTCTGTCACTTTGGTTCATAGAAGGTTTACTCATTTTCCCTTTTTTTGCGACACGTATCGCATCTGAAGTGTACTCTAAAAGTTCTTCCGTATTTTCAACATCGATGGTATAAATCGCTTGAGGTAATTCCTCACTTTCCTTACTTGTGATCAAGCAGACATCGGCACCTTTAAGATAAAGAGAAAGACAAATTGCTCTAGCCATTTTTCCTGAAGAGAAGTTCGAAAGATAACGTACTTCATCGATTTTTTCTCTTGTGCCTCCACCGGTGACGACGACACGTCTATCTTCCCAGAACTCTTCTTTTAAAAGTATCTTTGCAGTCTCAAAAAATATTTCTGTAGGTTCAGCCAATGCTCCAGATCCTGTATCTCCACAAGCAAGTAGTTTTTCTTGAGGTTGGATAATGGTATAGTCATTGACCCCTAACATCTTTAAACTACCTGCAGTGTAATGATTTTTCAACATTTGTGTATTTGCTGCTGGTGCGATAATCATCTCTTTAGAGAAAGCGAGTGCCGTTTGTGTAAGAATATTGTCAGCGATTCCTTTGCTCAGTTTATTGATCGTATTGGCAGTCGCTGGAGCTATGAGAAAAACGTCGCATTTCTTTCCGATCTCGATATGGTTAAGCTCTGAACTCCAAGACTCAGATTTTTCGGTTAATACAGGGTTTCTAGTCAGTGCTTCAAAAGTGAGTGCAGAGACAAATCTCTCTGCTGAAGGGGTCATCACCACATGCACTTGCGCACCTGCTTTCACAAAAAGACGCGCTACTTCACACCCTTTGTAAGCAGAAATGCTTCCTGTGATACCTAGAAGGATAGATTTACCATTTAAATTCACTTGCATTTTATTTCTCTCCAAAGAATTTATAAAAGAAGTTTTGGATTGTTTTCATAGGTGTTCGAGAGAGTGCTAATGAACCTTTTTCAACATTTTTCGTGACAGTGGTTCCTGCAGCGATGAGTACATCATCTTCGATCGTAACTGGAGCCACTAGTTGAGAATCCGAACCTACAAAAACATTTTTACCTATAATGGTTTGGTATTTATGTTTACCATCATAATTGCAGGTAATGACACCTGCACCGATATTGGATCCCTCTCCGACAGTTGCGTCACCAATATATGAGAGATGTCCTGCTTTGACTCCGGTAAGTGTGGATTTTTTTACTTCAACAAAGTTTCCGATATGGGTATCGATCAGTTTAGAATCGGGTCTTATCCGTCCCAGAGGACCAACGTCAGAATTTTTAATATAAGATGTTTCGATGGTTGAGTGTGCTTTGATATGTGAATCGATGATATGACAAGCACCTAAAATGGTAACACCATTTTCTAAGAAACACTCCCCTTCAAATGTGGCCTTTGTATCAATATAGATCGTTTCTGGTAAACGCATAGTGATACCTGCTTTCATCCATTTTTCTTTTATCCGTTGTTGATGTATCTCTTCTGCTTTTGCAAGGTCAAATTTAGAATTAACCCCCTTAAACTCTTCTTCTTGAACAAAAACAGGATGTACCATTTTCCCTTCATCTACTGCCATCTTAATGATATCGGTAAGGTAGTACTCTTGTTGAGCGTTATGGTTGCTTAGTTGAGGAATATAATGGTCAAGCAAATCTCTCTTGACACAGTAAACACCTGCATTGACACTTTGTATTTTTTTTTGTTCAGTTGTGCAATCTTTCTCTTCCACGATTTCAGAAACATTCGCTTCATCGATCACTACGCGACCATATCCAGAAGGATTATCCATCTGGATGACTGACATATTGATATCAGCATCACCTTGTGTAAGTGCAATGAGAGCTTGCATAGTGACCAGTGGCATATCACCGTTGAGAATGAGTGCTTTTTCATGCTGCACTTTTACCCCTTTCATCGCTCCACCTGTCCCCGGGAACTTCAGGGCATCTTGCATATGAAAGTGAATATTAGTATACTCTGTTTCAATGGCTTTTTGGATCTCTTCGGCTTGGTGATAGAGGACTACAGTGATATCATTAGAGAGTTGTTTGGCAGCATCGATGGCATGAAAGAGCATGGGTTTTCCAGAGATACTATGAAGCACTTTTGCCGTACTCGATTTCATTCGTGTTCCTTGACCTGCTGCGAGTATAACAACACTGATAGACATTTTTCACCTTTTGAAATATTCATTTATATCTATGTGATTATATCTAATCGATATTAAACACTGTTATGGGATTTAAGATAGAATACGAAAACGATTGAAAGGTAATAATAAGATGATATGTAAACATTTTGGTACATGTGGTTCATGTGGATTACATGAAATAGATTATGCTGAGCAGCTCATAGAAAAACAAAAAATGGTTGCAGCACTTTTAGCGCCTTTTTACCAAAATGACTTAGAAGTATTCACTTCACCGACAGATCATTATCGGGCAAGGGCAGAATTTCGCATCTGGCATGAAGGGGATCGTTGTGACTATGCGATGGGTAATAGTGAGAAGAGTGGTGCCATCACGATAGAAGAGTGTCCTAAGGTGATTTTTCCTATTGAAAATCGTATGTGGAAATTGCTCGAAGAGATCAATGCTTCAAGCGAAGTTTTAAAGCATCGTTTGTTTGCTGTAGAGTTTTTAGCGACCACTACAGATGAATGTTTGATTACAATGTTATATCATAGAGCATTGGATCACAACTGGCAGAAAGAAGCAAAAGAACTTGAAGAAAAACTAGCATGCAAGATTATGGGAAGAAGTCGCAAACAAAAAGTGGTGCTTTCGGATGAGTTTATAACGGAAAGATTAGAGATAGATGGAAAGATTTTTGACTATCGTCAGTATGAAAGTGGATTTACGCAGCCTAATCCTGCAGTGAACGTCAAAATGATCGAATGGGCGATGAAACAAGCTAAAAGTGTAGGCTATGGT
>JBEARN010000037.1:0-11141 GCA_041163165.1 Pseudomonadota bacterium | reverse complement strand
TGGGATATTTGGCACTGTCGGGAAGATAGAGAATCAATTAACCCAAAATACCAACACCTATGAGATCGATACCAAAGTGACCCTAGCGGGGTTGGCTAAACTACTTTTAGGAGGGCAAACCGAACACTATTTTTCCAAAGGGCATATCGAAAATGGATTAATGGTAAGCGATTTTTATCAGATGATTACCCACAAGAGAGATAAAATTAAAAGTAAAGAGTATACGATCGACCATAAAAAGAAGCAGATCGTCAAAAGAACGAGAGAGTGGAAAGACGAAAAACTCGTCAACGACAAATCAGAAACGTTGGAATTTTATGCCAAAGATGATCTTTTGACACTTTATTTTAATTTAGGTCATGCCACAAAAGAGGGAGGTAAAGTGTATCTGTTCAAAGCGGTAGGTTTAGAAAAACAAGATGGAGAAGTGTACGTCACTGTTCCTAATAAAGGAGAGGAAGAACCGTATAAAAAAGATTTAGGCGAAGGGGCAAAACGTTATGCAAAAGCGTTGATCCACCAAAAAAACTTTCGAAAGAAAAAAGGTGATATCTTGTTAGCGGTGGGTGAAGATGGATTTATCTATCAGTCGGTGATCAAAGATATATTGTTATATGGGGATGCAAAACTGGTGAGAGTAAAATAGGTATTGGTGCAGGATGAATGAAACCCTATTTTATACCAAATTGTTGGCATTGCCAAATGGTGCGAGTGAGGTATGGTATCAAGGGGAACGCTATTTGCTTCGTATAGAGACGCTCTTAGATGGAAAGTTGATCAAACTGTATGGTGAAAAATTAGCCTCCAAAGATATTGTGAGTGCGAATTACTATCCTACGATGAAAAGCGGCATGCTTAAACCATGTGAAATGTCAGATGCAAAAGTGATCGATTTTGTTTTGCATGCTAGAATAAAGGAGAGGCGTTGAAACAGGTGACAAGTGATAGAAACAGAGGCATCATTTTGATGCTGTTTGCCTCACTAAGTTTTGCGATTATGGGAGGTTTTGCGAAGGTGGTGAGTGAAGCACTACCGCCTGTTGAGGTGACCTTTTTTAGAAATGTTTTCGGGGTTTTGTTAGTCGGGGTCTCAATCTACAAGGTGCCGCTAAAGCAGGTGGGAGGCAAACCCTTCTTGCTCCTTTTTCGCGGATTTATGGGGTTTTCTGCTTTATTGGCTTATTTTTACATCATGGCTCATATCCCTTTAGGTGAAGCAGTTACTTACAATAAAACATCGCCGATTTTTGTAGCGATTTTCGCGTATCTTTTTTTGGGCGAAGGGTTGCATAAAAATGCGATTTTTGCCATCATGATAGGATTTGTCGGGATCGTTTTGGTTGCGCAGCCTCAAGGAGGGACGTTTGACAAATATGATCTTTTGGGGATCTTCTCAGGGATCGGAGCGGCTTTGGCATATACGTCTATACGTGAATTGAGAAACTATTATGATACGCGTGCCATCGTCATGTCATTTATGGGGGTTGGGACAGTGGTGCCACTTTTATTAATGCTTCTTACACCTTACATCGATGTGCGCCAAGAGACCGATTGGATTTTTGCTCCGTTTGTGATGCCTAAAGGGATAGAATGGGGCTATGTGATGGCGGTTGGGCTTTTTGCTACAGTCTCGCAACTGCTGATGACCAAAGCGTATGAGTTGACCAAAGCAGGTATTGTTGGCACCATAAGTTACAGCAACATTGTCTTTGCCACATTCATCGGTGTGATGCTTGGAGATCCTATACCTGATCTTTTGACACTTTTAGGTATAATCATGGTCATACTCTCAGGGCTTTTAGTAGCACTGCCTAAAGGACGAAAATGATTTTAATCGCTGGACCGTGCGTTTTAGAGACGCGAGACAATGTAATGCGTATCGCTGAGTCGCTGGGAAAATACCATGACGACTGCACGAAAGATTTTTATTTTAAAGCAAGTTTTGATAAAGCGAACCGTACGAGCATCGATTCTTTCAGGGGCCCGGGCCTTGATGAAGGGTTAAAGATGTTGCAAGAGGTGAAAGAGCAGTTTGGGTATAAAATCCTTACAGATGTGCATGACTATACGCAACCTGCAGCGGTAGCAGAAGTGGCAGATGTGCTTCAAATCCCTGCTTTTTTATGTCGTCAAACTGATTTGTTGGTAGCTGCTGCGAAAACATCAGCGGTAGTCAACATCAAAAAAGGGCAGTTTTTAGCGCCGGCAGCGATGGAACACTCTGTCGGGAAAGTGCTTGCTACAAGAGGCTTTAATGGGCCAGTGAGTTATGAGAATGCGAAAAAATACAATGTATGGTTGACTGAAAGAGGGTCGACATTCGGGTATGGAAACCTTGTTGTTGATATGAGAGGACTCAAAATCATGCGAGAGTTTGCCCCGGTAGTATTTGATGCAACACACTCTGTACAAATGCCGGCAAGCGGAGGGGCAACGAGTGGTGGTGACAGCTCTTTTGTCCCCTATCTTTCACGTGCAGCTGCTGCGGTAGGTGTCGATGGCTTCTTTTTTGAAACCCATTTTGATCCGAGTATTGCTTTGAGCGATGGACCCAATATGATAGAGTTAAGTAAGTTGGAAGCATTGATAGAACAAATCGATGCGATTAGAGCGATAGTAGAATAGACGAAAGGAACAAGATGAAAATAGTAGAAGGAAAACTCTCTGTAGATAAGAGTAAAAAAGTAGCCATCATTAACGCTCGGTTTAACCATTTTATCACCGATAGATTGGTAGAAGGTGCCAAAGATGCGTATGCAAGACACGGAGGGAATAGTGATGAACTAGACCTCATTTTGGTGCCAGGAGCATTTGAAATACCGTTTGCACTCGATAAAGTATTGGCGTCCGGAAAATATGATGCAGTATGTTGTTTGGGTGCAGTGATCCGCGGTGCGACACCGCATTTTGATTATGTCTCTGCTGAAGCGACCAAAGGGATTGCAAGTGCGACGATGAAGTATGGTAAACCGGTCACATTTGGTGTATTGACTGTAGATAGCATCGAACAAGCCATCGAGAGAGCTGGAACAAAAGCTGGGAATAAAGGTGCTGAAGCGATGGTTGGACTCATCGAACTCATCAATCTTTACGGTGAACTTGCTTAATGGTGACAAGAATTTCATCGATAGGACACCTTTAAAGCTAAGCTTCAAAGGTTACGTTGTCACTGGGACAACTTCAGCAGTTGGCTCTTGTGACTAGTCACAAAAAATTATGAGATAAACTAGGAAAAATATGGCGACAAGACATCAGGCACGAACCGCAGTAGTAGGGTTACTCTATGCGTATGATCTGGGCAATACCGATATCGGTAAATTTTCAGATGAAATTTTAGAAGAAGGAAAAATCCGAAACAAGCAAAAAGAGTTTTCTGATGCACTTTTTGAAGGGACGATCGCAAACCTTGAAATGCTAGACGATGAAATCCAAAAGCACCTTAAAGAGTGGGATTATAAGGGAATAGGTAAAGTGGAAAAAGCCATTATGAGACTGAGTGCGTATGAGATATTGGTCGCCAAAACAGACAAAGCGATCATCATCAATGAAGCTGTAGAACTTGCAAAATCACTCGCTGATGATAAAGCACCAAAGTTTATCAACGGTGTATTGGATGCCATTGGAAAATAGGATTTTCCAATGGCAAACGAGGAATAAAAAATGAAAAATGAAAAACGAATGTATGCATTTTCTCAAAATACTATGAATAAAAGTATTGCTTTGCAATACAATCTTGCATGCATTACGTATCACTCATCACCCATCACTAACAACTTCCAAAGGAGTTTTTTATGCGTATGAGCATCGATGAGGCTGTTGATCTTATCGAGAATGGCGACCTTAAAACGCTTGGGAAAATGGCGCTTGCACGCAAAAAGCAGATGCATCCTAAAGGGGTGACGACGTTTGTCGTCGATCGAAACATTAACTATACCAATATCTGCTGGGTCGACTGCAAATTTTGTGCTTTTTATACCCATGAGAAGAAAGAAGATGCTTATATTTTAACATTTGAAGAGATCGATCAAAAGATCGACGAACTTTTGGCTATAGGTGGAACGCAGATCCTTTTTCAGGGGGGTGTCCATCCAAAACTTGAGATAGAGTGGTATGAAGATCTTGTAGAACATATCCACCAAAAATACCCGCAAGTGACCATTCACGGATTTTCAGCGATAGAGATCGATTATATCGCAAGACGTTCGAATATCACGATCAGTGAAGTCTTGACGCGTCTTAAAGCGAAAGGACTTAGCTCTATCCCTGGAGCGGGGGCAGAGATATTGAGTGATCGTGTAAGAGACATCATCGCACCTAAGAAGCTCGATAAAGATACTTGGTTAGCAGTGCACAGAGAGGCACATAAGCTGGGGATCAAATCGACAGCAACGATGATGTATGGTACGGTAGAAACGACTCGTGAGATCGTCGAGCATTGGGATTATGTACGGCAGCTTCAAGATGAAACAGGTGGGTTCAGAGCGTTTATTATGTGGTCATACCAAAGTGATCACACCCAATTAAAACGTGAACTTCCAACGATAGAAAAAACCTCTTCCAACCAATATCTGCGATATTTAGCGGTGGCAAGACTCTTTTTGGACAATGTGCAAAATATCCAAAGTTCATGGGTCACACAAGGCTCTTACATCGGTCAAATGGCACTACTTTTCGGAGCAAATGATCTAGGTTCGACGATGATGGAAGAGAATGTCGTTTCGGCGGCAGGAGCGAAAAACCAGATGAATCAAGAGGAAATGATCCGGTTGATTCGTGATGTGGGAGAAAATCCTGCCAAACGAAATACAGCGTACGAAATTTTGGAGTATTTTGAGTGATTCACGTAAACAATAATTTTTCATTCAAAAAAATCATCACAATGATTTTTCTAATTCAAGGAGTATTAATGGGGGCTACGCTTAAAGAGATAGTATTTAAAGGAGATCACGTACCTGTGATTTTCGAAGAAGGAAATTACCTTCCTATCGTCTCTATGCAGTTGGTATTTCAAAATGCAGGTCATTTGAGTAACACCAAAGATGGTCTAGCTGATATGGCTGCAAAATTGCTCAATGAAGGGACAGCAAAGGATGGTAGTGTCGGTTTTGCTACCAAGCTTGATGCGCATGCAGTAGAGATCAGTGCGCAAGTGGGACGAGAGAGTTTTGTCATAGAAGTTTCAGCGCTTAAAAGCGAATTTGCTTATGCGGTAGCACGTTTAGAAGAACTTTTAAAAGACCCCAATTATACTGAAGATGCTTTGAAGCAAATCAAACATCAAAAGATAGGCTGGTTGATGCACAAAAAGAGTGATTTTGATTATATCGCAGCGACTACGTTGCGTGCTACACTTTTTAAAGATAGTGCATTGGGACAGCCTTATGATGGCACACTTGAGAGTATTGAGACGATTTCATTGGAAGAGATTAAAGCGTTTATCGCTTCTCACTTAGGATATAACAATGTGATTGGTGTAGTAGGTGGGGATATTACGTTTGAAGAGGCAAATATATATGTGTCAAGGGTGCTTTCTTTGTTGCCAAAAGTCACTGTAAAAGAAGAGCAGACCATAGCGGTTTCGGCGAAAAAAGAGACGGTGCTTACGGCAGAAGATACCCAACAGGCATATATCTATTTTGGCGCGCCGTTTTATTTTTCATACCAAGAGAAAGATCAGTACCTTGCTAAGATTGCAGAGTATCTTTTGGGAGGTGCAGGTTTTGGGTCTCGTTTGATGGAAGAGATACGCGTGAAAAGAGGATTGACCTATGGTGCTTATGCTTCATTGAGACGCACGAAACCGGTTTCGTACTTAAGTGGCTACCTCCAAACTAAACTGAAAACGCAGGATGAAGCGAAAGATTTGGTGCAGCAAGTAGTGGATGACTTTGTCAAAGAGGGGATCACGCAAAAAGAGTTGGATGAAACAAAAAAGTTTTTGTTAGGCTCAGAGCCATTGCGGACAGAGACCCTCTCTCAAAGACTCAACCGTGCATACGATGATTACTTTTATGGCAGACCACTTGGTTTTACGCAAGCGCAGTTGAAAAAGATAGAAGCAGTGACACTCGATGAGATCAATCAGTTTATCGCTTCGCATACAGAGCTTTCCGATATCACCTTTAGTATCGTTACCCAAAAGGATGCAAACGCTATCGAAAAATAAGATGACAAAATGACATCTTATTTTTAAAGTGGTTTCAAAATTTTGTATAATCATACCAACACTAAAGGTATGGGAACAAGATGGAAGAAGCAAAACAGCTCCTTAGAAAACTCAAGATTTATTCTTTACTTGATTTGGCATTGATCACTCCTAGCACGTATAACGATACAACACTCACGCAAAATTTGGTACTGGGGAAAGTGAATACCCTTGAAGCCAAAGTAGTCGATGCAACTATCTTTTCGGGTAAATTACGTGTCACTTTTACATTGACACATTCGGGACGCAGACTCTCTTCCACTTTTTTCAAAGCCACACCATATCACCATAAACTTTTCACCGTGGGTTCGCATCATGTGATACAAGGAAGACTTGAAGAGTATAAGGGATACCTGCAGATGTCGCAGCCAAAGTCTATCAAGGAAGTGGGGAAGATCACGCCCAAATATAACACGATCCTCAAAGAGAGTGAGATCGCTTCGCTGATAGAAGCTTATATTACAGAACAAAATCTTTTTCACGAAGGACTCGACAGCAAAGAAGTCGCTATGCTGATGCATATTCATTTTCCTAAACGTATCGAAGAAGTGTATGAAAATGGTGGGCTCAAAGTAGAGTTTCACTCTGTATTAAAATTCATTGAAGCGTATAATCATCTCAAGAAACTTCGTGGGAAAAGGGTAGATTTCCCTGCACAAAGCGTACTCAATGGGGAGATAGAGCCGTTTATTAAGAACCTTCCTTTTTTACTTACTCAAGAGCAACAGAGTGTTATTTCTGATATCCGAAAAGATTTATCTCAAGACAAAAAAGCTGCCAAGCGGATGGTAGTAGGAGATGTAGGATCTGGGAAAACGATGGTGATTTTGGCTTCGGTGATGATGGCACTTCCCCGTCAAACGATTTTGATGGCACCCACTTCGCTGTTGGCTATACAGCTTTATGAAGAGGCTATTAAGCACTTGCCACAACATGTCAAAGTCGCTCTGGTGATGCAAGGGAGAGAAGAAGGAGTTTATCAGAGGGATGATTTTATCATCGGCACCCATGCGCTGCTTTATAAAAAGGATTTGCCACAAGCCTCTTTAGTGATGGTCGATGAACAACACCGTTTTGGAACGAAACAGAGACACACTTTGGAAGCATTGGTAGGTAGCGGAGAAAAACGCCCGCACTTCATCCAGTTTTCTGCGACACCGATACCAAGGACTCAGGCGATGATGGAGTCAGAGTTGGTCGATGTCAGCTTGATCACGACCACGCCGTTTGAACGAGAAGTCTTAACCCGAACCATGGGCAAACAAGATTTCCCAAAATTACTAGAACATATTAGACAAGAGATAGATGAAAAGCATCAAGTATTGATCATCTATCCTTTGGTGGAAGAGAGTAGTGAAGTTCCTTACCAATCGTTGGAAGAAGGGCGAGGTTTTTGGGAAGAGAAATTTGATAATGTTTATGTCACCCATGGAAGAGACAAACAAAAAGAGGAAGTGCTTTTAAGATTTCGCGAGCAAGGGGATATTCTTTTAGCGACGACGGTGGTGGAAGTAGGTATTTCTTTACCAAGATTAACCCTTATTGTTATAGTAGGAGCTGAACGGCTTGGGCTCGCGACATTGCATCAACTTAGAGGAAGGGTCGGAAGAAATGGGTTGAAAAGTTGGTGTTATCTTTATTCCAATAGTCACAATAATGAACGGCTTGAAAAATTTGCACAAACGACCAATGGATTTGATATCGCTAAACTTGATCTCAAATTTCGTGACAGTGGTGATATTTTGGATGGAACGATACAAAGCGGTCAAAAATTTAGATGGCTCGATATGGCTGAAGATGAAGAGGTGATTTTACGTGCTAAAAATAGATTGGCGAGAACAGTAACAATGAGTGATGAGTAATTAGCGATGAGTGACCGAAGGATACTTTTTCAAATAGCAAGTAGTGTTTGAGTTAGTGAGTTATATTCTTTCTACCTTTTTAGAAAAGGTAGAGCCAAAAGCGTCATCCTCTCGAAACGCGACGGAAGTTTTTGCACTACTGCAACACTTCCTGCTTTCAAGGGCGTTTGGATGACAAGTTTTATTTAATAGAGTCCGAATTTTCCGTCGGCTCTTTTATACATCACGCGCATAAGACCTTCATTGTCATTAAAGACGATAAACTGTCTTTTTTTCTCTGCTTGAAGCGCTTCCATCGCTTCGTCAAAATCAAGCGGTTTATGAAGTTCAAGGTCCATAGGGACGATTTCGATATCGGTCGTTTGAAGTTCGCTGACTGCCTCTGCTTCTTCGCCCAAATCTCTAAAACTCATGATCTTGTGATCTTTGATCTTATCGGCATGTCTTCTTAGGGACTTTTTCACTCTTTCGATAGCAAGATCCATCGCAGCATAAACATCTTTGTCTACTTGGGTAATGACGATCGTATTTTTATCTTTCAGGTTGATCACAAATTCTGTCACAAACCCTTTTTTCCCATTTTTTTCATTGGCTGCAATAGTGGTATTGGCGGAGATGATATCTAGATGATATTTTTCTAAATTATCGATCGCGGCATCTGCATACGCTTTGATCGCATCAGTGAGTTCAAAATGTCTTCCTGTAATACTTCTATTCATACTATTTCCTTAGTGTTAAAGTATAGATACATGCTAGTAATCTACAGTTTAATTTTAGATTAAGATACTTAATAGAAGGTAAATAGAAGGCCTTCTAGAAGTGAAATGTTTTAAAAATTATCATAGAGGCTTACATTCCTTCTCGCCCTACGATATATGCATACCCTGTTTCACGGATTATTTTAATCACGATAGGTTGATCAGGGAAAGAGTCTGATGCGCTAAAAGTGAGAGTGCAATCTTGGGTTACATATCTTCCATAGTTATTGGTTGCCACACTTACACCTCTGAAAGGACGACCTAAATGATCAAATGCGATATGCAAAGCGCTAGAGGAACCTGAAGCTACAGAACATCCTGTTATCGCAATACTGTCAATACCATATTTCTTATTTAAAAAAATATCAGGACTCTCATCTTCTGCGGGATCAGTTGAATTGTTATAGATATATTTTCCACTGATTGGATCAATGGCTGCTTCTGATTTGTCAATGTTCCCCTCTCTATCCATGTCAGAGCCTATAATATATTGATATCTGCTATCGGAAAATCTTATCGTCCAGAATGACTTTTGCCAATCACTGATAAATGGATTTGTTTTATCATCGTTTAGGGCTAAATGCTGTGTATATCGAATGGCGGATAAAATGTTGTCAGCTGCTTCCTGTCTAAGATCACGCTCCATGCGAGGTATCGCTAAGGCAGCAAGTATCCCTAATACAACGATTACAAAAACCAGTTCAAGGAGGGTAAACGCCTTCTTTATGCGAAATATTTTCATATTTTTTGCAAGCTCCTTTTGTGATAGGTCACTTTAGGGGCATTGGTCCCTAATGGATGATCTAGTTCTGGATAACGTACATAGACATCGATGATCACATTGAGCGGAGAGTTGGGGTGGACAACACCATTGCTTAATGTTCTGCAGGAACCATCTATCGCACTATTTCCAATATAAGAGAGATTGACGTCAACAGTATAAATCGTATGGATACTATCAGGCGCATAGGCTCCTGAAAGATTATTGAGGCAGCCAGAGTTCGTATGGTCATTGGCTGTCACTGCCATGATCGCGTATTCGGTGTAGCTTCTTGCAAGCAGGACAGCTTGTTCATGTTGAAACTGCGTGGTGGTTCCTTTGACCATCTTGCCCGAAAGATTCTTGATAAAGGCTGCTACCGTTGCCATGAGAAGTATGATAAATATGGCAGTGATCATCGAAAATGCTTTTCTCATCAGAATACCGCCTTTTCTTTACAGGCTGTGACATTGAAGTCTTCACCGATGGGTTCTTCTTTGCAGATCTTAAAGCGAATGGTTTTACCTGCTCCTTTGAACTTAAAGGTACTAATATTTTTCATAAGAAGAGATTTGGTCGTGCTGCTTCTGGTCGCTTTAGGTGTCGCTGGAAAGTTATAATAGAGAGTGAGATCTCCATTCTCAACCATGAGTGCATAAGAACTCCATGCTAATTTGTAGTGTTCCACCATGTGAGATATATTGCTATCAAGTGCGATCGTATTACTTGTCCCCGAACCTAGATAGGCTGTTGTATCATATGGAAAATAGATGCTAAAAGTCGAGCCGCTTTTGCCTAGATTGGTTTGAATCGTATTGGCAACAGCAAGGTTAGAACCAGGGGTTGAAATCGAGCTTTGTGTACTTGTATTGAGATCACAAAATCCACTCCACCCAGGTGTCTGTGATGCACTAAAACTATCTTCGTCACTTCCTACCCATTGCAGTCCGATATAATCATCGCTATTACCACTCAGTGCGGAGTCGATAGATTCAAAACTATTGTCATTTTTGATGCGATAGATGGTACCGGGTATTGCAGCAGCAAGTCGATTGGCGATTTGTGTTGCTGCCAGTTCGGTTTGGATCGTAGCACGATATTCTGCTCTTTGCAGAATATAGCTTTGATAGACTTTGGCGATGATCTCTGCACCTATGGAAGAGACTATACCAAGGATCACGATGGCAAAGACGAGTTCGATCATAGAAAAAGCAGGTGAGAGTCGAGCGTGTTTTTGCATTTAAAAATCCCGCTCTTCAAGGCTATACCCGCCTATGTTGCAGCTAAATGCTTTGAGTGTGATCGTTTTATCTAGCTCTCCGAGACCACTTTCACTTGTGAGAGTAGTAGTGATCGATTTGATATTTGTAGTACCGCTCGAATTAGTAAATGGAGAAGAATCTTGTGTGTAATGAATCGTTGTAGTCATTTTTATCGTGCCTTTTTCTATATAATCCGCAGTTGAATCTTCAATCTTTACCAACCTGCTCTCTCCCGAAAAATCATCGACATCATCTCTGTCACCGCTATCTGGACCTAAGGAAGAGGCATTGAGT
>JBEARN010000036.1:0-11335 GCA_041163165.1 Pseudomonadota bacterium | reverse complement strand
TCTGTTGCGATGCATTAAAGAGGCGATGGGAGACAAAAAACATATCTGCTCTCTAGGCAATTCATCAAAAAATGGGAAATTTCATACCTACAATGCAAGCTGCGTCGTAGAGACAGAAGAAGAAAGAAACCGCATTTTCAAGTACTGCCAAGACCATAACGACGTCGATATGGTCATTTAGACACATTCGAATATTGTTTTTCTCTTCATTCTAAACGCTGAACGCTGAACGCTTTTCTTGCAGCATCTTGTTCGCACTTAAACTTACGAGCATCGAAACGATCACATAGGCTAAGAAATAATACAGTCCCATTTCTACTTCTGCGCGACTGATATCTCCTTTGTTTGCAGTAAGATAAACCAAAAAGACCGCTACGACAAACACATCGACCATAGACCATTTTCCTATCATTTTAAAAAAATGGATCAATCCATGGGCAAACTTGCTTTCGATAAAAAGAGACACAACCAACAGCGAAAACACTTTCAACACAGGGATCATCACTGAAAAAAGAAGTATCACGAGCGCTACCACGATATCCCCGCTATCAAATAGCTTGATGATGGAGCCTATCACCCCTTTGGATTCAAACGAGAGGACGATATCACCCAGATAATCGACTTGCTTGTGTATGGTAACCATCAAGATGGGGGTTATCAGACCGAGCACCAAAGTCAATATCGCATTCAAAGAACCAAATAGGGTAAAAAGACGCACAGAAAGAAAAAAATACGACACCAAAGAAAGCAACAACAATCCCATAAAATAGGTCGTGTATCGCTTCGCTTCTTGCATTGAGGTTTGTTGTATCTTGGCTATTTGGTCAAGGTTTTTTTTGAGATCATCTTGGTAAAGTCCTCCCAAAAGGTGTTTGGCAAATTGTTCAAGTTTGAGCGACGCTTGTTGTTGCGCACTTTGATAAGAGACGAGTTCCATCGTTGCTTTCTCATAGGTAAGCGCATGTTGATACGATTTCACTCCGAAAAATACCATCCCCGCCAAAAAAAGGGTCATCACCAAAGAAAAAAATGCCGTTTTGATCATACTTTTTTCTCCTCTTTGGAAAAAAAGTAGAGCATCACCAGCAACGACGCCACACCGATATCGATCGCCACATCCGCGAAGTTAAACACTGCAAAATCAAACCCGCAATGCCACGCCACATAATCCACCACTGCCCCATGGTTAAACCGGTCATAAAGGTTACCCAATGCCCCTCCAAAAAGCAACCCCGAGGGGAACGCATACCGCTTCAAATACCCCTCTTTGGCAAAAAATACCGCCAGCCCGAGTACCAGTGCCACTTGAATCCACTTCAGCGCATCCCCCAAAAAAGCGAACATCGAAAAAGCAACCCCATTGTTGTAATGGAGTTCAAAATCGATGCAACTCCCGGCGTGGTAAAATCCTGCGATAAAAAGCTGTTTCAGATTTTGATCGATGATAAACGTGCCCAAAAGGACAAATAAAAACGCTGTGGTTGCTCTCATTATGCCAATGCTCGTTTAAAAAACTGTTTGCACTCTTCCATCATCGCCTCAAGCTTCACCTCATCTTTTCCTTCAAGCAAAAGACGCACTTTATTTTCTGTCCCCGAATATCTAAAAAGGTGCCTCATCCCCAAACTTTCAACTTTAGCTTTCAGCGTATCTAACCCTTCGATGGTCTCAAAGGGTCTTTTATCATCCACCAGAAGATTGACTAAAAGTTGTGGATAAGACTCGTATGGATTAAACGCTTCGCTCGCTTTTTTATCTGTCTCGACCAGATACGCCAATGCTTGAAGTGCACTAGAGAGCCCGTCGCCTGTTTTGGCATAGTCAGAAAAAATTATATGCCCGCTCTGCTCCCCGCCGAAGTTCATCCCTTTTTCCTGCATCATCTCGACCACATGCTTATCGCCCACATCGGAGCGATGGAGTCTGAGCCCTTGAGAACCGAGGTATTCATCGAGTCCTTGATTGCTCATCACCGTCGCAACCATCCCATTTCCTTTGAGCTGTTCATGTCTTTTTAAGTGCATCGCCAACACTGCCATAAGCTTGTCCCCATCGACCACATCGCCTTTTTCGTCTACCATCACCAACCTGTCTGCATCCCCATCCAGCGCGATCCCTACATCGGCTCTGAACTCCAATACCTCTTTGGACAAAAGCTCTGGGTGCATCGCTCCGCAGCCTTCATTGATGTTGTATCCGTTTGGTTTGTTGCCTATGACAACCACATCGGCGCCAAGTTCTTGCAATATGGTAGGGCCCACGATATACCCTGCCCCGTTGGCACAATCTATCACAACCCTTTTACCAGCCAAAGTCAACGGTCTAGGAAAAGAGTTTTTGATATGGACGATATAGCGTCCTATCACATCATCGATACGTTTGGATTTTCCGATCATCTTATCGACCACTTGCGCCGCCATAATTTTGTCTTCATCGTGGAAGATCGCCTCGATCGCTTCTTCTTTATCCCGATTCAGTTTATTCCCTTGGCAGTCAAAAAATTTGATTCCGTTATCATAATACGGATTGTGGCTCGCCGAGATCATGATCCCCGCATCACAACGCATATTTTCAGTCAAAAAAGCGATCGCAGGCGTCGGCATAGGTCCTATCTGGATCACATCAAACCCGACAGCAGTCAAACCTGAAACGATCGCGTTTTCGATCATGTAGCCGCTTCGTCTGGTATCTTTTCCTACGATGATTTTGTTGGTTTTAGCAAACTGCTTAAAATAAATCCCTGTTGCCATAGCCAAACGCATCGCATTAAATGCATTCACTTTCTTGCCCGCTTTCCCGCGTACCCCATCTGTTCCAAAAAGTGTCACAATCCCATCCTTTTCACTCGCTAACTTAATAGGGTCTATTTTAACGCAACTTTGATTAACATTTCTCTATTAATAAATCTTTAATCTTTTTTTGGCTATCATTCGCGCACTATTTTCACTCTGAACGAGTTGGAACAACATACCTAAACGATAAGGAAACGACCATGGCACACCATAAGTCAGCAAAAAAACGTATTT
Organism: Pseudomonadota bacterium; assembly: GCA_041163165.1. Lineage (GTDB taxonomy): Bacteria > Campylobacterota > Campylobacteria > Campylobacterales > Sulfurovaceae > Sulfurovum. The sequence goes on along the minus strand of JBEARN010000036.1, from coordinate 8,309 downwards.
TGCAAACGGCTGTAAAAACTGAGAGAAACAGATATTACAGAACAAGAATCAAAAACATCACTAAAGCAGTGCACGAAGCGGTAGCAGCATCAGACAAAACGGCTGCACAAACGGCTTTTGCAACTGCAAACAAGCAGATTCACTCTCTTGTAAGCAAAGGTTTCATCAAAAAATCTACTGCTGCTAGAAAAGTAAGCCGCCTTCATAAAATGGTAAACGCTATCGAAGCTGCGTAAGCAGTCTCGATACACCTCCATACACCCCCAATCTAATACAAAGAACACCTATGTTCAAAGAGAAGCTTCAACCTTTTATCAAACGATACAATGAACTCAACGACCTCCTAAGTTCTGTAGATATCACGAGCGATATCAAACGTATGACTGCATTAAGCAAAGAGCAGTCCGACCTTGTAGCCCTGGTTGAAAAAGCCAAATACTACATCCAAACAGCCGATGCCATCAAAGAAAACAAAGAACTTTTAGGTGATCCCGAACTAGGTGAGTTGGCAAAAGAAGAATTAAGCGAACTCGAACCGTTGCTTCCTACGCTTGAAGAAGAGATCAAAGTCCTGATGATCCCTTCAGACAAAAATGATGACAAAAACATCTTTTTAGAACTGCGTGCGGGAGCAGGCGGAGATGAAAGTGCGCTGTTTGTAGCCGATGTCTTTAAAATGTACTCACGTTATGCCGAACAGATGGGATGGAAGATCGAGCTGGTAAGCACTAACGAAGGAACTGCTGGTGGGTACAAAGAGCTCATCGCGCAGATCAAAGGTCAAGGCGTTTATTCTAAACTCAAATACGAAGCGGGAACACATCGCGTGCAACGTGTTCCAGATACCGAAACACAAGGTCGTGTCCATACTTCTGCCATCACGGTAGCCGTTATCCCTGAAGTTGATGATGTAGAGGTCGACATTAAGCCCAACGAGATCAAAATGGACGTATACCGCTCGAGCGGATGCGGAGGGCAGTCGGTCAATACCACCGATTCTGCCGTACGGCTTACGCACATCCCAACAGGAATCGTCGTAGCAATACAAGATGAAAAATCGCAACATAAAAATCGCGATAAAGCGATGAAGGTACTCAAAGCACGTGTCTATGAAGCAGAGCTTCAAAAACAACTTGATGCAACTTCAAGCCAAAGAAAACTTCAAGTGGGCTCAGGCGATCGGTCGGAGAAGATCAGAACCTACAATTACCCACAAAATAGGCTTACAGACCACCGAATAGGGCTTACCATTTACGCGCTAGACGATGTGATGGACAATGGCAATCTGAAACTGATTATCGATCCTCTTATCGCGCATGCACAAGCGGAAGCGATCCAAGAGGCAGGACTTTAACATGTCTATGTTTGCTCCCATCCCAAGCGGAGACAACATCAAAGAGGTTATCAAAACAGCTTTTGATGCCGATCTTCCTGTTGCCGGAGACTGGGGCTACACCCAAGAAGAAGCGACGATCATCTCTTCCGACTCACACCCTATGACACAACTAGAACATATGTTAGCTTCGATGCGCACCTATATCGAAATGAATATGACCCTTCCCGAGCAAGCACGTTATGGAAGCATCAACCTCAATGAAATAAACAGAGAACAGATCACAAACCATACGCTCATATATGATAAAGTCACCTATGAAGTGACTGCGATAAAAGAAGATCTCTACAATGCTTTCATTCAAGAGTATAAAGAGGGGTTAGGGAAAGAGGGATTTGACATCTCTGACCATTTTTCACGTCGCAAAGAAGCCACGTTAACGAGAGAAATCATCTATTGGTTTGAGCTTCCTCTACGCTAGTGTCTCATTTATGCTATCATATCGCATGAAAACATCTCTTTCTTTCACTCTTTTGTTCACCTCTTTGATTGTTTTAAGCGGGTGCACCAGCAAAACATTAAGCGAAAAATTTCAAGAGACGGCCCATGAGCATCAACTCGACTACAAAACCCTCATGGCGATCTGCAAAAAAGAGAGCGGACTCCAATCGAATGTAGTCAATGTCAATGAATCAATCTTTGATTTTCAAAGGGGCGGGCACTATTTTGACTATGGTTTCACAACCAATCTTTACATGGACTTCGTCCTCGATCCTCTTTTGCTGAACTACGATATAGGACTGTGTCAGATCAATAAAATTCATTTAGATAGGTTTGATGTGGACAATGAAGATCTTTTGGACGAAGAGACCAACATAGAAATAGCCGCGAGAATTTACAAATGGAACCTCAAAGCCTGTCGGGGGAATGTCATGTGTGCTCTTAGCATGTACAACACTGGTGTGGGAAATTCTCCCAGAGGAAGGCTCTATGCGCAAAAAGTGCTGCACCTCAGAAGAGAGATGTTTGGGTATTAGCAGCCTAAACTAGCTTTGATAAAAAACAGATCTAATAATTTTTTTGAAAAATAATGGGAAAAATATGAGGTTCTATCGACCCCAAAAGGGTCGCATAGATAGGAGGAGGGAGAAACTTACTTGATCTTTTTAGATTCAGTAACTGTTTCACCTTTGTTGTCAGTCCAAGTGATCGCTACTTCATCACCTGCTTTAGCCCCTTTAAATGAGAATTTAAATTGCGGGTCTTTTGACCAGAATTGACTTGTAGAACAGTCAAATACCACTTTGTTGTTCGCAGATGCAGAGATGTGCGTGATGAATTTTGCATTGTTTCTGTCGCCAGTTCTTTTTTCTGCCTGGTTGTACGTACTCATCTCGTGTTTTGCTTTTACAGTTACTTCTGTAACCTCACCTTTTAATTTTGCTTTGATTTTCATATTAGCCATAGTATGTCCTTTATCTTGCTATTTTTTTAGATTGATTCGCTTATTTTTTCGGGTGAGGATTAACCTTCACATCCACCAAGTGCAACTTCTAGAGCAATGCTACCTTTGTAGAATTTACCGTCTCTACCTTCTACGATCGCTGTAATCGTACCAGAACCTTGCATTTTGATCTTTGTTTGAAAATCAACGATTCCACCTTCACCAAGATCCCATACGTTTACTGCTGCTTCAGGGTTTGCATCTTGAAATAACGCTACAGTTTTTGCATCGATATCAGACTCGACAGTCACAGGGATCGCTCCACCGTTACTTGCTACTTTTGGCGCTTTTACTTTCACACCTTTTTCTTCTGGTGCGATATCACCATACAATGCTTTGATCGCATCTGCTACTTTGTGCGCTGTCCAAGTATCTGGCTTAGTCGTTCTAAAATCAACCGCTGACAAACCAGCAGGGACTACCGCTGCCGCTACTAAACTTACATTTAAAAATTTTCTTCTATCCATTCTATTTCCTTTTTAATCTATGAGATAAAAGGTTAGCGTCTAACCTCTTATCGTATTGTACTCTTGCATTGTGTAATAATCGTATATCAACCGATTATTTACTTGCTCCGATCATATAATCCACTATCTCTTTAAGCTTCTCGTCAGACACGTCTGCACCACCTTTTGGAGGCATGCCACCTACACCGTTGAGCGCGTTATGATACACTGTATCGATACCTTTTTTAAGTACCGCTTCCCATGCTGCTTTGTCGCCTACTGCTGGCGCACCCATCGCGTCAGTTGCGTGACATACTGCACAACTTGCTTCATACTCGTCTTTACCCGGTGCTGCTGGTGCTGCTTCTTTCACTTCTGGAAGTGTTTTTGCATCACTAAGTGGTGGCGTAAAGTCTGTCAACGGATTTGCGATTCTTTGCACTTCCGGCTCACCCTCGAAACAATCTTTCATGCATCTATCGCCGTTACCATAGTTCAATGGATTGTTGTAATACGCACGTGCATTGTCTTGACCTTTTGGACCATCGATCGCCGGCTCAAATCCATCTTTGTTTGGCATAACGATTTTGAGGAATTTCTCTCTATCGAGTACATATTCTTCCTCTACGAGTTCACCATCGATCTCCATTTCGTTGATGTAAAGGATATACGCAGAGATTGCATAGACTTCATCATTTGTTAAAGATAAAGGTGCTTGATGTGGCATACCTGTTTTGATGTACCACCAAAGGGTACTTGCTTGTGGCCAATACGGTCCAAATGCTCTAGACGGCCCTTCCGAATCAGGCACCACACGTTGGTTCACCATCGTTTTTTGCAACTCATATGCATTCCCCATAGTCAATTTAGGGTAAAGCCCTGTACCTGCACCAAACTCACCGTGGCAAGAAGCACATTTTTCATCATAGAGCTCTTCACCGTCTTCTACTGAACCTTGACCTTCAGGAAGACCTGTACCATCAGGCATTACGTCGATATCCCATGCTTTTTGCTCATTTGCAGTCGCTGGTTTACCTTTGTTGTATGCTGTTGTGTGTGCTGCCGGGTTTGCATAGTAAGAACCCGTTTTACCATTGACGATAGGGTATGTTACACCACCGTCAACGACCAATTTGCCGTTAAAATCGTATGTTTTCTTTACGCTGTCAGAGACTGCTGCGACTGCCGGAGCTACCGCATTGATCTCTCTGTCCGTAAATCCTGTTTTATCTAACGTTGAAGCTGGAACCGTAGCTGACGATTGCGCTGCCGATTTTGTCCCTTTCGCTTCATTCGATGCATTACAAGCAGTTCCTAAAAAAACTACCGATGCAAGCAATGTGCTTGCAACAATTTTTTTATGATAAGATTTGTACATTTGTCACCTCTCCTTTTGCATCTATTTCCCATGTGTGTACGGCATTTCTATGGTAAACACCTTCGATACCTACAGCCGCTCTTTCGTTTTTCACTGAAGGTTGCGTATGTCCTGCATCATCTGTTGCACGTGAACTAAGAAGCATTGGCTTGCCAGTATATTTGTGCATGATCGAAAATCTTGTCCAAGCTTTCTCAAGCACAAGCCCTTTCAATGATGCCTCTTCCCAGTTTTTACCGCCGTCGAAAGATACGTCAACAGCAGTGATCGTACCCATACCTGACCAGGCAAGTCCTTCGATCTCTACCATTTCACCTACTTTGAGGTCTGTCCATGGTTTTTCAGGACATGGTGAAGTGATGACAGAGTTGACTTCGTTTGCATAGAAATGCTGGATCGCCTTCCCTGTATGTTTCAACGCTGTATATTTAGATGTTTCTTCTTTTGCGTAGAATGGCTCTGCAGAGAACTCAAGTCTTGCCAACCACTTCACACAAAGGTTCGCTTCCCAACCTGGAACAACGATTCTGATAGGATACCCTTGCTCTGGACGCAACGCTTCACCGTTTTGTCCCCATACGATCATCGCATCGTCAAGCACTTTGTCTATCGGGATCGTTCTACCCATGTGAGAGTTGTCGATACCTTCAGCCAACATCCATTGCGCTTCTGGCTTCAAACCAAGGTCTTTCAAGATATCTTTGATGTACACACCTGTCCACTCTGCGCAAGACATGAAACCTTTGGCAAACTGGATAGAGTTAAACTGAGGTCCTCTCCACTCTGGTCCACCATTTGCTGGACACTCAAGGAAGTGAATTCTACTGACGTTTGGATATCTCTTAAGCTGATCCATCGTTAAAACGATCGGTTTTTCTACAAGTCCGTGGATCATCAGTCTGTGTTGATTTGGATCGATGGTTGGTGTACCACCATGGTGTCTGTTAAAGAAAAGACCGTTTGGCGTGATAATCCCGTTCAAATCCTGAATAGGTGTTACTGCGATAGACGCTCTATAGTTCCCTGAAGACAAGATAGGAGTTGTTCTTCTTGTTACATTGTGCTCGTATGGAGATGGTTGTCCATACAGATTTACCGTAACATCATCACCAAACTTCAAACTCCATGGCTTCTCTTCCATGATGTTTGGATCATCTTCTGCATTTGCCACAACGCTAGCAGCTGCTAACGCACCCATAGAATAAGTTGCTGTTTTCTTAAAAAAGTTTCTTCTTGAAGCTTGTTCTGTCACTTCAGAAATAACGTCAAGTTCTTCTTTAGTTATCTTACTCATTCGTCCTCCTTAGTTAATTTTAAAATGACTTAAGTCAATTACCCTAAATTACAGTCATGTTTTAAGATTATATAGAAATTAAATAAAAATAATAAATAAAATCTCCAGTTATTGCCAAAAATCGCTTCTTTTTGTAACAAAAATACCGTTTTTTCATAAAACCAACCTATAAAAATCATAAATTTTATCTATGATAATTAAAAGTTAATTTTGCTTAATTTTTAAATATAAAATTAACTTATTTTGCTATACATGCAAGGCATGTGATGTCTGCATATGCTCTAGTGTAGTAGAGCTTTCCCTCCACCGTTTCGACTACAGCAAACAAAGTTCCCTTAGATTCCATTTTCATCTCAAATTCAAACACCACCGCATCTTTCTGAACGCTAACAGTTGAATGCTGAACACTCGCATCAAACACCGCGACCAAACTTTTCTCTTGCCTGTCTTGAAAAATCGCTATCGTTTTTGCTTCCAATGTCGTCCCGACCACAATCGGTATCCGCTCAGGATCTTTGATAACCGAAGGCACTTCAAGCACTACGGCATCACTCTTTTGCATCGTGGCGAACTTCTCTTTCCCATACAACGCCATCGCCGCATCATTGATGGAAGAGAAGCTCCATGCTTGCGGATGCATTTCATGATACTCTTTTCCAAAGAGCTTGCTTCCTAAAGCCATAAAACCTAAAAAAAGAAACCATCTTCTCGGTCGCTCATCACGCATCACGCATCACCCATTATATTGTTTATCATCTCTCCCCGCATTTCCCTATCGCCTTCGCACTTTTCGCTCGCTTCAAGCGCTTTTTGCAGTCCATCCGCTTCACTGCCGTACCGCATGATAAAGTAAACCGATTCTGCCAGTGCATTCTCCAGCGGTGTTTGCGGATCTGGCTCTATCGGGTTAAAATAAGCATTATCCCACAAGACTCCCATGCTGAGCAATGCCAAAGCATCTTTATCCTCTTCTTGAGAAAGATGCGACTGAGGATGGATCGCTTCTTGATACTTCGCCATCGCCTGCGACACTTTCGCAGCGATCTTACCGCCCACCATCACCGCAGCCAACTCCATAGCATCTCGGTAAGGCATCCCGCTAAACAAGTGCGCTTTCGTTAAAGTGAAAAACTGTTCGATGTTTTGATTGGTCATAAATGCCCTTTGTCATTGGTTATTGGTATATTGGTAACTGGTAGGAGCATGAGAACGAAAACAAACATATTTTCCGAATGACTAATAATTACGCATTCAAAAGAAAGACTTTGTCATTCTTCTGAATGCTGCCTCCTTCTATCACCTTAGCAAAGATCCCCCTATCATGCTGAAGCAGCTCAGGGAGTCTTTCGTCGATATTGGAAAGATGGTCGCACATCGTGCAGTTTTGGCTGATCTGAAGCACTACTTCACCGATGCGAATCTGATCTCCAGCACGAAGATGATACGGGTTGTAGTCCATCAAGATGTTTTCACCCAACAACCCAAACGGTATCGCTATCCCATAACTTTGCGCCAAAGCATAACTCGCCTCAGACGCAAGCAGTACAGAGCGCTGGATGTTTTTATCATAATACTTGTCTTCCACGATCCCTTTAGGATCAAGATGCACCGACTCTTTTTCGATTCGACCAGAAGTCCCCTGCACCGAGACAAACACATGCATGACTTGACCAACTTCTTGCACAAAAGCTCCTCGAAAAAATTTAGAATATTATAGCGTAATGGTGGTTAGTGATGAATGATGAGTCAAGAATGAAAAATGAAAATTTTTCATCATCCTGATTTACTAAAACTTAATCAATAAAAATATTTGAATTGCGTTGGAAATTTTTGCCAGCGGCAGCAGTTTGCACTTTTTTTCTTTTGGGTTCGTTTCTCTTTTTTTCGTTGCAATAACAAAAAAGAAAAGGAACATAGAAGAAGATGATGAGATTCCGGATCAAGTCCGGAATGACGTGAAAGCAAATCACATTGATAAAAGCATTTCAAAGAAATGCCTACCAACACTCTTCACTATTCACTCTTCATTATTCACTTTGAAAATCTTACTTCGTAAGATCTTTAAGGATTTGCTCCATTTTCTTCTGTGCCATCAGCAAGATATCTTTTGATGCTTTGTCTTCGATGGCAAGGGATGAGATCCAGTTGTACACTGCTGGGAAGCCGATCTCCATCGTGTGTGTATCTTTTTTCTCATACATATACATCGAACACGGAGCGAAGGCACCTGCTTCTGGGTGTGTTTTAGCCACGGTATAGATGACTTCTAGGTAGCAGACAGAGTACACGTCATAAAAGTCATACGCTTCTACGCCTGCTTCTTCCATGTCGTAGTTCAAGTCGTTAAATCCAGC
>JBEARN010000035.1:0-11345 GCA_041163165.1 Pseudomonadota bacterium | reverse complement strand
TCTACCTCCTGCTGAAACTGGCTTAAAAATAGATTGTTTCAATGTGGATATGAAGGGAATGGTAAACCATCCTACAGACACAGAGGTAAAAATTATTTTAACTATTCAAGATATAACCGAAGACGAAACTAGCGCTGGAATACCGGTATTATCAGCTGTTCAAGCTTTCTGCGAACCTAATAGTAGAGTTTTGGGATTACGTTTGAGAGCCAAAACAAGCCCAGGAGGTTATTATCCTGATTGGACCACATACACTTCAATTCCAAAAGAATTTAATCGCTCAGTATGTTTTTTTAAATATCTATTTGCATTTTCAATATCTTGAAATAAATAGATTCCGCCAGCTTCTTTGGTTTCTGTGTTTTCTGTCCATATTTTCCAAATCAACCCTTCTTCTGTTGCAATATCTTTTGCTAAATCTGAAAACGCCTCTGTCATATCAGCTCCAAACGGTCCTTCTATTGGAAAGTCTATTTGCAATAGTTTCATATTTAATCCTTTTGATTTAAGTTATCATATACTTTATTTAATCTTATAAAAATACGTAACAATCAATCTTCAAAAATAATGATATCATACGCACTCTTGGTGACAAGTGCTTTGCTGGAGTGGACAGAGCCGTTGCGGTTGGCTTTGCTCAGTTCACTTCTAAGCTGATCGATCTCTGCTTGCATCTCATCGATCTGCTCTTTGAGCTGCAAAACGATATCTACACCAGCGAGATTGACTCCCATCTGACGGGTTAAACGTAAGATAAGCTTCATCCGCTCGATGTCACGCTGCGAGTAAAGACGCATTTTCCCTTGAGTACGAGAAGGCTCTACCAATCCTTCTCGTTCATATTGACGCAACGTCTGGGGGTGTATCTCTAACATGGTTGCTACCACAGAGATAAGATAGACTGGTTCATCATAGCCGTGCATAGAAAATCCTTTCGTTCGTTTTTACAGTTTAGACTCTAACATCGCCTTAAGATCATTATCTAAAGTGTTTACATCTGGCAAGACCACATTGGCGATCAAAAACAGATCCCCTTTGAGTGCCGTTTTTCTGTTGGTCACTCCTTTGCCCTGCAACCTAAATTTTTGACCATTTTTGGTATTTTGAGGTACTTTGAGAGAAACCTCTTTTTCAGGTGTATCCACAGAGATTTTACCGCCGAAAAGTGCCTCTTTTAACGGTACATTAAATTTTTTATAGAGATTGTCACCTTTTCTTTCATACTCGTCTGAAGAGGCCACCTCTACCTGAATCAGCAAATCACCTACATGACCTTGATACTGTTTTCCCTTGCCACGTACACGCATCGTTTCACCGTTTTTGATACCTGCAGGAATCTTGATATCAAACGTTTGTCCGTTAGCAGAAACACTATGTTTCCCACCATTGATCGAAACGATAAATGGAACCGTGATCCGCGCCTGAAGATCAAGATCCGGCGTTCCAAAACCACCGAATCCTCCAAAACTCTGCCCCCCGCCAAAGCCGCCACTGAAGCCACCGCCTCCACCGAACATTTGACGTAAAATTTCATCCAAATCGACACCGCCACCTTGACCTCGTGCAAAATCATGAAAATTTTGGCCACCGAACATTTGATCACCAAATTGGTCGTATTGTGATTTTTTTTGCGGATCTGAAAGCACTTCATACGCAGCATTAATCTCTTTAAATTTCTCTACGGCACTCTCATCTTTGTTGATGTCTGGGTGGTATTTTCTTGCAAGTTTTCTGTAGGCTTTTTTGATCTCATCGGCAGAAGCATTTTCACTTACACCGAGAGTCTCATATAAACTCTTCGACATACTATTCCTATAACTATTTAAATTCTTTAATTTAGAGGATTATATCAAAATAGTTTAGTCAATGTCAATCAAGTTTATTTTTATAAGGGACGGTTTGATACCCTTCTTGGATCATTTTCATGATACCACCTTTAAGGTTGATCACATGATAACCGAGACGATCGGAAAGAAATTCCGATACCATACCAGTACGACTTCCCACACGGCATACTAAAGCAAATTGCTCCTCTTTTTTGACTACCTTGTTGAGTTGATCTAGAAATGCCTCTATGTTAAAATTGCCCCTTTGATCAAAAAAGGTAATCGTGTAAGAGTCTTGAATGATACCTGTCTCTTTCCACTCTTCTGGGGTACGGATATCGATAATCTTGATACCGGATTGAGTAAACTGGGGCGTCGCCCACACTTGCTCAAGCTGTGCAAAAGCCGACACACTCAAAAGTATGAAAGCGATAAAAATATTTTTCATTTTTCCCTCTGATTAATGCAAGAAGTGTCTTACTGTCGTAAAGTAAAGTGAAATACCATGCTCATTGGCTGCTTGGATCACTTCATCATCACGGATCGATCCACCTGGTTCAATGATCGCTTTTACCCCTGCAGCGGCTGCCGCATCGATACTGTCTCGAAATGGAAAGAAAGCTTCTGATGCCATCGCTGCGCCAGAGACATCAAGGTTCATCTCTTTGGCTTTTTTCAAAGCACATTGCGCAGCATCCACGCGGCTTGTCATACCCATACCTACAGCCACCATCGCCGAATTTTTAACATACACGACACAGTTTGATTTGGTCAATCCCGCTACTTTCCATGCGATCTCCAAATCTTTCATCTCTTGTGTTGTCGCACTCAAAGTCGATTTTTGATGCGCGTTATGGACTTCATTGTCACAAATGCAATCACTGTTTTGGTAGACAAATCCTCCGTCCACATGTTTAAAATCATGGGTATCATTCGACATCACCAATTTACTCCCACCTTGGGCGAAAAGTTTGATACGTTTTTTACTTTCAAACACTTCCAGTGCTTCAGGGGTAAAATCGGCTGCCATCACCACTTCTAAGAAAATTTCATTCATTTTTTCAGCCAATGGAGCATCTACGACACCATTAACAGCTACAACCCCACCAAACGCAGAAACAGGGTCGCATTTGAGTGCTTCAGTATAAGAGTCCAAAAGAGTCTCTTTGATCGCAAAACCGCACGGATTGCCATGCTTTACGATACAAACAGCATTTTCATCTCCAAAACTTGTTGCGATTTTTAGTGCACCATTCACATCATTGATGTTGTTAAAACTTGCTTCACCTTTAAGTTGTTTGAAATGTTTTGTAAAGTGGTTATCAAACTCATACAATGCCCCTTGCTGATGAGGGTTTTCCCCATAACGGGTTTGGAAAGCTTTTTTACCTGTGATAAACTGATAGTCCCCAAAGCCATCATTAAACCGTTTGTTCATATAGTTTGCGATCATACTGTCATAGGCTGCAGTATGTTCAAAAGCTTTGATCATCAAACCACGTCTAAATTTTAAATCATCTGCTTTCGTTTCGATCGCTTGAAGCACTCCTTCATAATCGGAAACGTCTGTAACGATCAAAACATCATTAAAGTTCTTTGCTGCTGAACGCACCATCGTAGGACCGCCGATATCGATGTTTTCTATGATTTCATCAAAATCTTCTGTTCTCTCAATCGTCGCTTTAAACGGATAAAGATTCACACACACAAGATCGATCCCTTCCACGCCAAGCTCTTTGGCTTGGGCGATATGCGCTGCATCGCCTCTTTTATGCAAGATACCGCCATGCACATAAGGATTCAACGTTTTCACACGCCCTTCAAAACACTCTGGAAATTTTGTCACTTCATCGATCTCGATGACTTTTACACCCGCCTCAGAAAGTGTCTTGTATGTACCACCCGTTGAAATAATCTCCCAACCAAGTTTCTCTAAACCTTTAGCAAATGCTTCGATTCCTCTCTTGTCACTTACGCTCAATAATGCTCTCATTCTCTCTCTTTCATAAAATAATTAATAACTGTTACGGCGAATGCCCTTGAAAGCGAAGCGATTCGAGAGCCGTAACGATTTTGCTCTACTTTTCTAAAAAGTAAAAAAAAACACTGTTTCTAGCAGTCAACTCAGTACTATAAATCTTGTTCGATAGTACGAGCAAATGTATTAAAGTAAACATCCTTCACTTTCTCTAATGGAAGTGCAACCTCATTGACCTTCACGCTCTCTCCACCTACAGTTCCGATCTTTTGCACTGCAAGTCCTAGCTCTTGAGCCATTTGGATTACACGTGCTGCATCAGAAGAATTTACTTCCAAGATCGCTCTGCTTTGAGACTCATCAAAGATGTCTCTACTTTCTGCTACCTCGATATTTGCCACTACTCCCTTGGAAGAAACTGCTGCCATTTTAGACAGAGCGATAGCGATACCACCCACATTCACATCTTTTGCCGCTTTTAAAAGCCCTTTTTTATTGGCCTCGATTACAAGTTCCCAAAGTGCCAATTCGGTTTGATATTCAAAGGCAGGAGGCGTTCCCACTGTTTCGCCATGCAATGCTTTAATGTAAAGCGAGCCTCCAAACTCTCCCTTGGTTTCACCGACAAGAAGCAACTCGCTTCCCTCTTTTTGGAATGCAGAAGGCAACACTTTACTTTGATCTTCGTTGAGTCCTACCATCGCGATCGCTGGTGTAGGGAAAACAGAAACGCCATTGGTTTCATTATAAAGCGATACATTTCCACTGACTACTGGCGTATGAAGCGCTAAACATGCCTCTTTAATCCCTTCACACCCTTGTGCAAACTGCCACATCACTTCAGGATTTTCAGGATTACCATAGTTCAAACAATCCGTAATAGAAAGTGGTCTTGCGCCAGACATCGCAACATTTCGCCCAGATTCTATGACAGCAAGTGCGGCACCTTTCTTTGGATCGATATAACAATAACGAGGATTACAATCCGCACTCATGGCCAAGGCTTTGCCATTTTCTTTAATACGGACAGAAGAGGCATCCAAACTTCCCGGTCCCTTGGTAGTGTTGGTCTGCACCATAGAGTCATATTGGTTATATACCCATGCTTTATCAGATACTTCAATGTTTGAAAGAAGGGTTTCATACGCTTCTTGATCTGCAATCGCTTTAAAATCATCCACACTTTTTGCATTGACTTCATCCAAATATTTTGGTTTAGAAGTCGGTCTATCCAAAATAGGCGCCTCCTCGCTGACTGGAGCGATAGGCATATCGGCACACTTCTCTCCATGCCAAAAGAGTTCCATTCTTGCAGTATCGGTCACTTCACCGATCACTGCAACATCAAGATCCCATTTTTCAAAGATATCGATGATCGCTTGTTCACTCCCTTGTTTTGCACAGATCAACATACGCTCTTGAGACTCCGATAGCATGAAATCATACGGTGTCATACCTTCTTCTCTTGCCGGGACTTTATCAAGGTGCATGATAAGCCCTGCACCTGTTTTACCTGCCATCTCAAATGAAGATGAAGTCAATCCCGCCGCACCCATGTCTTGAATACCAACAACATGGTCTGTTTGGAAAAGTTCTAGACACGCTTCAAGCAATAGCTTTTCTGTAAATGGATCCCCTACCTGCACTGTAGGACGAAGTGATTTGGACTCTTCCGTGAATGAATCAGAACTCATCACCGCACCACCTAAACCATCACGACCCGTTTTCGACCCCACATACATTACCGAGTTACCCACACCAGAAGCAACGCCCAAAAAGATCTCATCCGCTTTGACCAATCCTAAAGAGAATGCATTGACCAAAATATTACCATTATAACTCTCATCAAAACTCACTTCGCCACCGACAGTAGGAACCCCCATGCAGTTACCATATGAGCCGATACCATCCACTACACCTCTAACAAGATGTCTTTGGTATTTGGCGATATCACTTTTACCCTGCACGGTACCAAAACGCAAAGCATTCAAATTTGCGACAGGTCTAGCACCCATGGTGAAAATGTCTCTTAAGATCCCCCCTACACCTGTTGCAGCGCCTTGAAACGGTTCGATAAACGAAGGGTGGTTATGGCTTTCCATTTTAAAAACAGCTGCCATACCATCACCGATATCGATCACTCCAGCGTTCTCTCCCGGCCCTTGGATCACCCAAGGTGCTTCCGTCGGAAACCCTCTAAGATATTTTCTGCTTGACTTGTACGAACAGTGTTCAGACCACATTGCCGAAAAAATTCCGATCTCAACAATGTTAGGATGACGCCCGTCTAAAATACGTACGATCTCTTGGTATTCTGGCTTGGAAAGCTTATGGTTTTTTAAAACTTCATCTAAATTTTGGATTGGTTGTGACATAGGTAAAAGAGTCCTTTAACGCGCTAAAATAAGAGCTTTATTCTACACAAAAAGTACTAAATAAGTGATAAAAAGGTAGAATAATTCACTTCATATTCAAAGGCTTCTCATGGATAAAATTTTGCAAATGTTACTCCTCCAACAAAAACTCAATGATGCAACCAATGGCAAAGATTGGGAAAAAGGGATGACTAAAAATGGGAAGTTGATTGACTGGAAACGTTGCACCTATTTAGAGTGCGCAGAGCTGATCGAGTCTTACCCTTGGAAACACTGGAAAAATATCGATGCTGAGCCTGATTATGCGAATATTAAAATAGAAGCGGTTGATATCTGGCACTTCATTATGTCTGAAGCGCTGGTAGCGTACAAATTAGAAAATCTTGGCACTATCGAAGCATTGGCAACAAAGATATCGACACTCTCAAATTTTGCTTCATTTATGAAGAAAATCACACCGACTGCCAAAAACCATTACGAACAAATCGAAATGGTAGAAGTACTCATGCGACGTCTTTTTTGCGATGCATCTATTGAAGAAATTTTAGAAGCATTTATCGATGTGGCGATCCAATCCGGACTGAATTTAGAGTCACTGTACCAACTCTATGTAGGTAAAAATATCCTGAATCAATTTAGACAAGATCATGGGTATAAAGAAGGAACTTACAAAAAGCTTTGGGAAGGAAGAGAAGACAATGTCGTGATGCAGGGGATACTTGAAGACAATAAAGAGATCACCCCAGATGCACTTTATATGGCGCTAGAAAGCGCCTATCCAAAAGGGTGATTTACTCCACCACCCTTGTTAAATCTTGTTGAACAATCTCTTTTCCCATGACACTTACTTCAGTAGCAATGCGTATATTTTTCATCGTTTCATATCCGCACTCTTCTTTGCATCTTACCGTACCGATAAGATAATAATTGCCTGATGGAACACCGAAGAAAGAGAAACTTCCTTGTTTGTTGGACGCTGTAAATTTCAAATAATTAAACAACCTTGAATCTGCTTTTTTCATCTCGGCATCACCAAGATAACTTTCTTCATACCACTGCGTAGAGTAACTTGTAACAGGGTTAAGATACAATCTTGTATTTTCTCCAAGAACCTGCTGTCCACTTGCCGTAGTCAAATAAATTTTTCCTTTAATGGTACCTTTACCAAGCTTTTTTAACATCACATATTCGGCTTCTGGAAATGGGATACGCGGTAATTTATTTGCTTCTTCTTGTTCCAAAATCATCATTTCAGATTCGGTGAGATTGTAGTCTGACATATTCATATCATCTACACTACTATAAGTGTCCCAATACCCTTCTGGAATACGAATCTCAGAATGGACACATCCCGTCAATGAAAGTATCCCCAATGACGACACTACCAATATCAAAATTTTTTTTAACATTTTATCAAAACCTTTTTTGGTCATTTTTTTATTATACATGATTATTTTTACAATTGGAAATAATACGTTATTTACCTAAACAAAATTCCCCAAACATTTTATCTAATATCTCTTCACTATTGTAAGGTTTAGAGATAGATGAAATAAATTTAACCGCTTCTTGGAGATGGTAAGAAAAAAACTCCAGTTCACCTTGCATCAAAGGGTATTTTGCCTCTTCGATGGATGCTTTTGCTTTGGTGACTGCCTCGATCTGTCTTGCAGAAATCAGCATCAATTCTTCTCCCTCACCTATGCTATCAAAGAGTGTTTCGAGTTTTTGCGTTAAAACCTTAAAAGCCCTTTTCGCACTCACCTCGATAGGCTCGTATCTACGGAGTTTTTGCTTGTCAAAGCGGTTTTCCAAATCGGCTTTATTGAGTGCGACTACGATATGTTTCTCTTTGATCTGCTCAAGAATCGACAGAATTTTATCATCTTCTTCATCAAAAGGACGACTGTTGTCAAATAAAGCGATGATCACATCGGCATCTTCAATGGAAGCAAGTGAACGCTCGATGCCTATTTTTTCGATGGTATCTTCTGATTCTCGTATCCCTGCAGTATCTACAAGTCGGATGATATGAGAACCGATGCGTACTTGTTCTTCTATGGTATCGCGTGTTGTTCCTGCGATGTCACTTACAATCGCCCTATCATAGGTAAGCAGTGCATTGAGTAATGAGCTTTTGCCTACATTGGGTTTACCTATAATAGCGACCTTAAATCCTTCTATCAATCCCCTACGTCTATGACTTGCATCTACGATTTGGTTAATCTGCATGATCAATCCATCGAGTTGGTTCTGGATAGAATGCATGATATCATCGGGGATATCCTCTTCAGCATAATCGATCATCACTTCAGAATAAGCCAACGATCTCAAAAGGGCCTCCCTGCTTTCATCCACGAAAGATTTGAGTTCACCTTTCATCTGCTTTGCCAAAATTTTAGCCGCATCAACACTTTTTGCTTCGATAAGCTTTGAGATCGCTTCGGCTTCGGTAAGGTCTATCTTGCCATTAAGAAAAGCACGTTTTGAAAACTCTCCTGGCTCAGCGAGTCTTACACCATAAGAGACGATCGTATCGAGTATCTCTTGCGCTACGATCATCCCACCATGACACTGAAACTCAACGATCTCTTCCCCCGTAAAACTATATGGTGCCGCAAAATAGATCATGATCGCTTGGTCAATGAGATTTTGTTGTTGATTATACAGAGAAGCAAGATGTGCGTAGCGTGGCTTGATGGTATCTAAGCGGGAAATTTTTTGTGCTATTGCCAAAGCACCCTCTCCACTCACTCTGATGATAGAGATAGAAGAGACACCATGTGCAGTTGCAATGGCAGCAATCGTATTATGCATCTGGTTTGGTATGGTTAAATTCGTTGATTACAACAAATTTTTCACCCTCTTTACCTGTTTTAACAGCAACATACTTGTCTGGAAAAGCTTCCCGCAACTGTTCTAAAGCGATTTGCACCAAAATACCATCTAAGAAACGTGTTTTCCCTTTGCCAAATTTTTTGACATTTTCGATCACAGGTTTAATATAGTTCCGTATCATCTCTTGTTGCGTCGTCAAAAACTCTGCGATCTCTAACTTAATAAAAAGTTCATATTTCACATAAAGCCAATTAAAGAGCATATACGAAAGTGCATTATAACGGTACCCCTCTTTTCCTATCAGAAGTGCCGCATCTTCACCATCGATGAAGATCAGTGCCGTATTGTCAATGACATCGACTTCAATGACATCGATATCAAAACACGAATGGGAAAAAAGCTCTTTCAGTTGACTTTCTATAAGCAATGCCAATTCTTTATATACCACACTCTCTTCTGTGCTCACTTCGAAAAAACTATCTACGATGACATCGTGTTCGATCGTGGCTTCTCTGCCTACTTTCAACTCTTCACTCTTTTGCAAATGTGAAGTAAGTGTTTCTGAAACCGCAGGCGAAGGAACACTTTTATGGTCGATCTTTTTTAACTGTTTTTGATACGTTGCAACGATGATCGCACTCTTTTTTAACAAACCAAATAAACCATTGGAAGGGTATTGAATCACTTCATATTGCAGTTCTGAAATAGAACATTCCAATAGATGAGCAGCTTTTTCGTAAGCTTCTTCAAGTGTTGCTGCCTCAACCCTTTTCATGACTTCAATCCTTCTTATTTTTTGTGTGCTGCGATCTCAGCAGCTTTATGCTTTTGATACATACTGTTGATAAAATATTGTTGCGCAATCGTAAAGAGGTTATTGATCAACCAGTAAAGCACCAATCCTGACGGGAAATAAACAAAGAAAACCGTCATAATCACTGGGAACCATTTAAAGATTTTCTCTTGCATAGGGTCAGTGAAGTTACTTGGTGTAATCTTTTGTTGGAACCACATCGAAGCACCCATGAGAATCGGAAGTACAAAATAAGGATCCATTACTGCCAAGTTGTCAATCCAACCTATCCAAACAGCACCTTGCAACTCGTCAGCGTTAAGCAATACACGATAAAGCGCAAAAAATACAGGAATTTGCAAGATCAATGGTAAACATCCACCCATAGGATTTGCTCCATGCTTCTTATAAAGCTCCATCATCTGCGCATTCATCTTCGCTGGATCACCTTTATACTTCTCTCTGATATCTTTCATCTTAGGTGCAAGGTCTTTAAGCTTTTGCATAGACATCATCCCTTTGTATGAAAGCGGGAAAAGCACAAGCTTTACGAGCAAGGTAAAGAGGATAATCGCCCATCCCCAGTTGCCCACATGATCATTCAACCAAAGCAACACTTTGAAAAATGGTTTAGCCAAGAAAGAGAACCAGCCAAATTCAATCGCATCGGTTAATTCTGGATGAATTGCTTTTAAGATTTTATTCTCTTTTGGTCCTATATATCCGTGTAGATGAAGTTGGTTTTCCCCTTGAACAAAAAGGAGCGGATCACCATTTGATTCTTTGAATACAGAGACATTCATACCATTTTCAAAGTCAAAAAACATTGAAGCAACATATCTATCGAACGCTGATGCGATTTTAGCTTTTGGAAATTTTTCATACCCTTCAGCATCGCCATCTTCAACGGTAGTGATGATCCCATCAGCGCCTTTAACCAAAGCACCCCTTACAAGCATATACTTTGACTGATCCGCCATCGGTCTGTGCCCAGGAGTCATAAAGTATGGGGTTGCTTCAGACGTAGAGATCGTCACGTCATACGCACCGGTTGGCATAATGGTGATCTCTTTTGTTACTTTGATCGAAGAAAGTGTTTGAGTCAATGTCACTTTAACAGGCTGATCTTTGAGATCGATCTCTTTTTCACCTTGATTGACATATGAGATTTTGAAAGCATCTTGGTTGATAGCTGCATCTGAAAATCTTACTTCAAGTGGTTTGACCATATTAGGATTAAATATTTTTAAATTATGACCCTCTTCATCCCGATATTTTGCTTCAAGCAATTCCATCTGTGCGATACGCCCAAACTGATCGATCGTAAGGATAAAACGATCAGATGTCACGACCGCAATCGCTTTGATATCTGATGTTTCAGGTGCCGCTACAGCACTTTGCGATTGATCATTTGCGGGAGTCGCTGTTGTATTTTCAACGGAAGGCGTTGGATGGACTGTCGTAGATGCTTTCGTTGTATTTTGTTCAGGAGTAACAGCAGGGAAAAAATAACTATATCCGATAAATACAAAAAA
>JBEARN010000034.1:0-11853 GCA_041163165.1 Pseudomonadota bacterium | reverse complement strand
AACCAATTATAAAGTAACGAAAAATCTAAGCGTAGATTTGGCAGTAACAAATTTATTTGACAAAGCCTATGCATTGCCATTGGGTGGTGTGAATGTTGTAGGGGTGAATGATGAAACATATGGAAAAGGTACATATAATCCATTGACTGGGATCGGAAGATCAACAAATGTGGCACTAACCTATAAATTTTAAACCTTCTTCACAAAGAGATAGCACTTTTGTTATCTCTTTGTGACACTCTTCTGACTCCTTTTTTCTCAATCCGTTTTGATTTTCTGACAGATATAAAGCTTTTTATACTTTTTTCGTTATAATTAGCGGTATTTTTAACAAAATTAAGGAGCAGTGAATGGCATTATTTGATGATGTAAAAGAGGTAGTAGTAGAGCAACTAAACGTAAGCCCGGATGAGGTGAAAGAAGATTCTAAGTTCGTAGAAGATCTTGGAGCAGACAGCCTTGACGTGGTTGAGTTGGTTATGGCACTTGAAGAGAAGTTTGATATCGAAATTCCTGATGATCAAGCAGAAGCTATCGCAACTGTTGGTGACGCGATCAGATTTATCGAAAGCGTCTAATTGAGTTCCCTTCGGGGAATTTGATAAATTATGTATTAGTATTTGTACAAATATTAATATATATTTTATAGTCAAATATAGAGTGAAAAAAGAGGAGAACCAGTGAGAAGAGTTGTTGTAACGGGTCTAGGGATGATCAATGCTTTAGGATTAGATAAAGAGAGTGCCTTTAAAGCTATTGTCGAAGGCAAATGTGGTATTCGAACGATTGAAAGTTTTGATACAGAGGGTCAAAGTGCAACGATCGCTGCAGAGATCCCTAACTTTGATGTCAATGACGTACTTGATCCAAAAGAGGCAAAAAAAGCAGATAGATTCATACAACTTGGACTCAAAGCAGCTAAAGAAGCGATCATCGATGCAAATCTTCCGGAAGATGTCAATCGTGAGCGTTTTGGTGTCGCTTCTGCTTCGGGGATCGGAGGATTGCCAAACATTGAAGCCAATTCGGTGGTTTGCAATACTAGAGGGGCTAGAAGAATTTCTCCTTTTTTCATCCCCTCTTCACTGGTCAATATGCTCGGCGGATTTATCTCTATCTATGAAAACCTTAAAGGTCCAAATCTCTCTTCTGTTACCGCATGTGCGGCAGGTACCCATGCCATCGGCGAAGCAGCAAAAAGCATCATGGTCGGAACCGCCGATAAAATGTTAGTGATCGGAGCAGAATCTGCCATATGCCCTGTGGGGATCGGTGGTTTTGCCGCCATGAAAGCACTCTCAACAAGAAATGATGACCCCCAACATTCATCTCGCCCTTTTGATGCTGGGCGCGATGGATTTGTCATGGGAGAAGGTGCGGGTGCATTGGTATTGGAAAGTTATGATGATGCGGTCGCACGTGGTGCAAGAATCTATGGTGAATTGATCGGATTTGGAGAGAGTGGAGATGCAAACCACATTACCACCCCTACGATGGACGGACCGCTTAGAGCGATGAAAGGTGCCTATGAAATGGCAGGCAAGCCAAAAGTCGATTATGTCAATGCCCATGGAACTTCTACTCCAATCAACGATAAAAATGAAACAGCAGCACTCAAAGAGCTTTTTGGTGGGAAAGAAAATTGTCCTCCAGTGAGCTCAACAAAAGGTCAAACCGGGCACTGCTTAGGAGCAGCAGGAAGCATAGAAGCGGTCATATCGCTCATGGCAATGCGTGATGGGATTTTGCCTCCGACGATCAATTATACAACACCAGATGAAAATTGCGATTTGGATTATGTGCCAAATCAAGCGAGAAAAGCAGACTTGAATGTCGTAATGAGTAATTCATTTGGTTTTGGTGGTACCAACGGCGTTGTAATCTTCAAAAGAGTATAAGGACTGATCCATGGCAACCTATTTAGATTTCGAAAATAAAATAGAGAAGATACAAGAAGATATCGTATCTGCACATGCCGTTGGGAATCTTGAATCCGTTGCAAAACACCAAAAAGAGTTAGAAAAAGAGGTGCAAAAGACTTTTGGTTCACTCTCAGACTTTCAAAAACTGCAGCTTGCACGTCACCCAGATAGACCTTATGCTTTAGATTACATCAGATCCTTGATGACCGATGCGTATGAGATCCATGGAGATCGCGCGTTTAGGGACGATCCCGCTATCTTATGTTATATCGGTTGGATCGATGGACAAAAAACGATGCTGATCGGTGAGCAAAAAGGTCGTGGGGTTAAAAACAAAATCAAAAGAAACTTTGGTATGCCAAACCCAGAAGGGTACAGAAAAGCACTCCGTGCTGTAAGAATGGCAGAAAAATTCGATATCCCTGTGTTGATGCTCATAGACACTCCGGGCGCCTATCCTGGACTTGGTGCAGAAGAAAGAGGGCAAAGTGAAGCGATCGCAAAAAATCTTTTTGAGTTTGCTTCGATGAAAGTGCCGATGATTTCTGTGGTGATCGGTGAAGGTGGTTCTGGTGGAGCACTTGCCATCGGTGTGGCAGATAAGCTGGCGATGATGCGCTATTCGGTTTTTGCGGTCATTTCTCCTGAAGGATGTTCTGCGATTTTATGGAATGACCCTTCTAAAGTAGAAGCTGCCACAAAAGCGCTCAAGATTACCCCTAATGATCTTTTAGAGCACCGTTTGGTAGATGATGTGCTTGATGAACCTCTTATCGGCGCACATAGAGATAAAGAAACGGCAGCAGAAGTGCTTAAAAAATATTTCTTGGAGAGCGTCAAAGAACTCAGAGCGCTTTCAGAGGATGAAATGTTGGAAAAACGTTACCAAAGATTGACATCCATTGGTGCTTTTAGCGAATAATTCACCACTTTTATGATGCATGACATTGCCCAAACCATTGTGGACTACATTGGTCATTTGGGGTATGTCGGCATCTTTCTTCTTATGTTTCTTGAGAGCACTTTTTTCCCCTTTCCTAGTGAAATCGTGATGATCCCTGCAGGCTATTTGGCATTTAAAGGGGAGATGAATCTATATATGGTGATTTTCGTCGGTATCGTTGGTTCTGTTGCGGGGGCATTCTTTAACTACTATCTAGCGATTCATTTTGGGCGTGCTTTCCTGCTACGTTATGGAAAATACTTTTTTATCAAAGAGGCAACACTAGATAAACTTGAAGCCTTTTTTATGGAACATGGAGAGTTATCTACATTTAATGGAAGACTTATCCCTGGGATTAGACAGCTTATCTCTTTACCCGCAGGATTGGCACGCATGAATGTAGCAAAATTTGTTTTTTATTCTGGATTGGGGGCTGGCATTTGGGTGATTGTTTTGGTCGTTTTGGGGTATATACTTGGTTCCAATGAAGCACTCATTTCAGAATACCTTCATACCGCAACACTTATAGCACTCCTTTGTGTTGTGTTGATCACATTTTTTTATATGGTTAGAAATAAAAGAAGAAAGAAAATACTCGAAGATTAATCGAGTATCCAACTGATATATTTTTTCTTTTTGATAGGTGTTTTCTTTAGTGATTGAGCGACTTTTTTTATGGAAGTGTGATTAATGGCGATATAAGATTTGTTTTCAGTGATGTCTATCTTCCCTATCATCTTTGGATCTACACCGATCTCCTTGCACAAAGTGCCTAAAATATCCCCCGCCCTTAATTTCGTTCTTTTCCCTCCGTTGATGCAGAGTGTATCATAGCTCGACGCGATAAGATAGGTACGTTTTTGATCCAAATCATTGATGCTTTTTGAGATCGATTGGTCAGCGATATAGGCATATTTGTTTGATTCTTTCGGGGTATAAAGTGAGATCGCTATCCCCTTTGCTTCGGCGCGTCCTGTACGCCCTATGCGATGCGTGTAAACCTCTTGATCAAAAGGGAGATCATAATTGACCACCAGAGCGATATTTTTAATGTCTAATCCTCTCGAAGCCACATCTGTCGCTATCATAAGAGGTCTAGAACCATTTGAAAAAGCAATCATAGCTTCGTTTCTTTGCAGTTGGTCTAAGTCGCCATGCAGTTGTATAACAGAATGCCCCTCATCATAAAGTTTATCAGCAAGTGCCATCACTTCTACTTTTGTGTTGCAAAAAACAAGTAAAGAAGATGGTTTGTAAGTGTTTATGATGGATACAAGCGTTTGAAATTTATCGGTAGTTTCATAAGCAATTTCTTGGATGGTATCGACCGATGTTTTGAGCGATGTTTTAATGGTTTTAGGTTCTTTGAGTATCTCTTGGGCTAGTTTTTCTATCTTTGGAGGGAAAGTAGCGGAAAAAAGAAGTGTCTGTTTGGTTTTAGGCAAATAGGTATCGATCTTTAAAACACTTTCATAAAACCCCATATCAAGCATACGATCTGCTTCATCGAGTACTACGGTTTTGATATGATCGAGCGTTAAAGTCCCTTTGGTGAGATGATCTTCCAAACGACCAGGAGTCCCGATGAGTATATGCGCCCCTTTCGCAAGAGAATCTGCTTGAGGACGCAAGGGAACACCG
The DNA here is from genome assembly GCA_041163165.1 of Pseudomonadota bacterium. GTDB lineage: Bacteria > Campylobacterota > Campylobacteria > Campylobacterales > Sulfurovaceae > Sulfurovum. The sequence goes on along the minus strand of JBEARN010000034.1, from coordinate 7,347 downwards.
CCATAAAGTGTGAGTATTTTTAGATTAGGTTTATAGGCACCAATTTTTCTTAACTCGATGGCAACTTGCTCTGCCAACTCACGTGTAGGGGTGATGATAAGCGTTTGGGGTTTATAGATAGTAGTATCGGTTTGGAGAATGATAGGCAAACCAAAGGCAAGTGTTTTCCCTGAACCTGTTTTGGATTGGGCAAGGATGTCCTTGTGTTCAAGGATAAGAGGGATAGCCTCTTCCTGAATGGGGGTCATGTGCTCAAAACTCAGAGAGTGTAGTGTCTCTAAGAGAGGACTTGGGATGGAGGTGAGACTATCGAATGTTCCCATTTATTTCACTTCGATCGTAGCATCTTCGATCAGTACTTTATAAAAGTATCCAAATCCAAAATCTTTGTTGACAGAAACTTTACCTGTCGCATGGATGGTATCTCCTGCTTTCGCATTCGTTGCACTACAGGTGAAAACCAAATCATCTGTGAGTTGCTTCTCATCGCCTGTCCCGTCACCTAAGTGTATCCAATCACGTTTCATAATCTGGTGTGATACTTTATACACTTTTCCTTCTAAAGAGATGGTTTTCCCTTCTAAGTCTTTTCGCCACATGTGAACTTCTTCAACACTATAATGTTCTTTTTGCACAAACGGTTGTGCAGGCTTTTCATCCTCTTCTTCTGGAGACATCCCTTTGCCCATACCTTCATGTGGGTCTTTAGATTGCAACCCAAGCATCTCTTTCATGCTTTTGGGCTTGGATCCTTTTTGAGGGAGATAAACATCAGATGCGAAAATGATTTGATCAAATTTTTTTCCTAAAGCTTTGCTTTCGAAATCTTTCATAATCGTTCGTTTGTCATAGCCAATTTTATCCCCTATTTTCACAGGAGCATTGGCGATCGCAACCCACAGTTGTGTCCCATTTTCATCTACTTGGAGATATTTGTACCCCATTGCATCTTTGATTGTAAGGATTTTTCCATAATAAATTTGTGGTGCTTGAGCCGTTGTGTTATTTTCTGTTGTTGGTGTTTCGTTTGCAAAACTGCATACCACGATAAAACAAGCCAAAAAAAGTGATCGTACATTCATAATAAGTCCTCTGTGAAAGTTAAGGTTATTATAGAATAAGAAGATTAATCTATGGGCATAAGAAAGCCCATAAAGTATAGAAGTATAAGTATTACGCTTTGGTTTTTTTGTAATCCAAAATCATTTGATACGCTTCATCTTTCAAAAGAAGTTTTTTCTTTTTGAGCGTTTCAAGTTCTATATCAGTTAAGATGGTGCGACCTGCTTCTGCATCTTCGATCTCTTGGTCCAATGCATTGTGCTTATCAAAGATATTTGCAAAGTGCGCATTGCTTTGTTTAAGGTCGTGAATTTCATCTCTGTATTCGTGTAACATGTTTATTCCTAGTATTAAAGTGTATCTATCATTATAACCTCTTTGTGGTTAGCAAAGAGTTAAAAAAATATTTTTTATGTTCTATATTCCGCGTTTATTTTGACATAGTCATAACTCAAATCACAACCATAAGAGATGTAACTTCCATTGCCTATGCCAAGATCGCAGGTGATTTTGAAACTATTTTGTTTCATGATGGTGTAAGCTTGATCTTCACGTGCCTTGTCAAGCTCTCTTTGCGTAGGAGAGTAGATTAGGAGATCTTCATAATGGATCGTCAGTGTTTCATCATCGCAAGTGATGCCCGAAGCCCCTATCGTAGAAGCGATTCGTCCCCAGTTCGGATCTTCTCCGAAAAGGGCTGTTTTCACCAACAAAGAGTTGCTTAATGCCATGCTTGCCTTTTTGGCTTCTTCATCATTTTTAGCCCCTTTGACTTCAAAGGCGACCAGTTTATTTGCCCCTTCACCATCTTTGAGAATCATCATCGCTAGTTCAAACATAATACGATGGAGCGCCTCTCCAAATGCCTCTTTATGATAGGCTTGGCTTTGTTTGTTTGCAAGGAGCATTACAGTATCGTTGGTCGAAGTATCTCCATCGACAGAGATGCGGTTAAAAGAAGCTTCTGTTGAAGCATTGAGTAATATATCCATATCGGCTTTGGGTACATCGGCATCGGTCACGATAAAGCAAAGCATGGTTGCCATTGCCGGGTTGATCATCCCTGCACCTTTGCAAATGGCCGCTATAGTAAAGCTCGCTCCATTTTCAAGCTCTACTTTGTACGCAAGCTCTTTTTTGAAACTATCGGTGGTCATAATTGCACTGGCAGTTTCGTCGGAATTCGCACGATTAAAATCGAACTTATCAAAAGCAGAAGTGATTTTGTCAATAGGTAACCGATAGCCGATGACACCAGTAGAACTCATCACGGGGTTGAGTACAGACTGTTTTGCTGAAAGTGTGGCAAGGATTGTTTCAATATCTTCCACCCCTTTTGTACCAGTCATTGCATTGGCATTTTTGGCATTGATCAATACAAAATCGGTTTGAAAATCATTGGGATATTTCTGAAAATGTTTGATCGGAGCGGCTTGAAATACGTTTTGGGTAAATACTGCTGAGATATCACACGGAGAACTGCTACGTATAAAAGCGACATCTCCTGCGACTGTTTCGGCATCTTGTGTTTTTTTGCGCATACCAACGTTGGTGGCACCACAGTAAAACCCTTTCACATTTTCTAAACCATTTTCTAAAGGGATGATATTAAACAAATTTGAGCTCCTCTGGCTTCTCTTTTTTACGGATGATTTTTTTTGCTTTCGCGATCCCATCTACAGTACCGATGAGCAAGAGTTTTGATTCTGGCATGATGATCGTATCTCCTTTTGGCATCGGAATAAAACGGTCATCTTTTTGTCGAATACCTATGATGGTTACATTTGCGATATCTCTAAAGCGGGCTGTTTTGATTTTTTTCAATGCCAGCCAAGAGGTTTTCGATACTTTGGCTTCTTCCATGTCAAGCGGGGTATCTTTTTTATAAAGGAATTCTTGAAGAAGGTTTTCCATATCGGGTCTTGCTGCCATGGCGTTGATACGTTGTGCCATGAGTTTGGTCGGGGTTACTACTTTATCTGCACCGAGTTTAAGGAGTTTTTGGTCATCTTCGTTGCTTTTCGCATTGGAGATGATGAGAAATTTTCTTACGCGACCGATTTCGCTTTCGTAAAGACGCGCAGAGGCGATGGTTGCGATATTGTCGGCGATGTTGTCTGCTAAAGTGATGACTCCTTTGGCTGACGAGAGGTGCGATTTTAAGATCCCTTCTTCTGTATGGGGTTCGGCAGATACAAAATAAGGGTAGTGGTATTTTTTAGCGATTTCATCCATATCTTCACGCGGATCAACGACCACAAAAGGGATGTGATTGGCACGTAATTGTTTGGTAACCTGTATGGTAAACTCGTTATGGTAACAGACCACAAAATGGTGTTTAAGCCTAGCGATTTCGTAAAGCATTTTACGCTCCTTAGCAGTTTTTTGAAACTCACCTTTTTTAACCACTTCTGCGATAATACCAACCGCGATGGAAAATACAACAAATCCAAAGATGATTAAAGTGATGGTAAAAATCCGACCCATATCTGAAATGGGTTGAATCTCACCAAACCCTACTGTGGTAAAGGTAATACCAGTTTGATAAATGGCATCCATAAGAGGAAAATTATCGATCACCATATATCCGATGGTGCCAACAAGCATCATCAATACGGTAAGTATAAGCGGTAGTCTAAAAGGTGCTAAATGACCATAATATTCGTCATTTAATGTAATATGAGGTTTAGGGGCGCTTCTCCAACCGAGAAACTGTTTGAGGTTAAATATGGCTTTCACAGCCAAGGTCCCAAAAGGGGAACTTACTCAGCTGAAGCAGCTTGAGCAGCGCGTTTTTTCATCGTTCTAAGCGTTGATGCAGCTACTTTTACTCTTTTTGTTGTTCCATCTTCAAGAGCGATTTTTACACTTCTTAGATTTGGAAGTTGTCTTCTTTTTGTTTTATTGTTTGCGTGTGAAACATTGTTTCCTGATAAAGGGCCTTTACCCGTTACATCACATTTTCTTGCCATGATTTTGTCCTTTAATTTGGTTATCTTAGTTACATAGTGGATAGACTGAAATGTACAAAGATGAAAAATTTGGTTGGATTATAGACCATTTGAACATAAAATTTGCTTAAGAAGGGATCATGTTTCGCCCCTTCTTTTCAAATTATTTTGATGAGGTTCTCTTTATTAAAAGATGATTTTCAAAAAAATAGAACGATCTGATCGAAATGGCACTGTGTCGCAAGTTTCCTTTTGCTATAATAAATCAAAATAATTCAACCAAAGGGAAATCAATGTTGGTCGCGCCAAGTATACTTTCTGCAGATTTTGGGTATTTGGCACGTGATGTTGCAGCGATTTGCGAGGGGGGATGCGATCTTGTGCATGTTGATGTGATGGATGGGCATTTTGTCCCGAACCTCACCATAGGACCCGTCGTTGTTGAGGCGGTTGCGAAAGCATCCACAAAACCGTTAGATATCCATCTAATGGTGCAAAATAATACCTTTTTTGTCGATCTGTTTGCTCCGTTAAAGCCAGAATTCATCTCTTTTCATATTGAAGAAGAAAAACACCCGCACCGATTGATCCAAAAAATACGCAGCCTAGGGATACGACCAGCCATTACTCTTAATCCACATACCCCACCTGAAGCGATAGAATTTTTACTCGAAGATCTTGATATGGTATTGCTTATGAGCGTGAACCCTGGATTTGGCGGGCAGAAGTTTATCCCTTCGGTTGTAGAACGAGCACAACGGTTGAAAGCGCTTATTCTTAAGCGAAATCCAAACTGTCTGATAGAAGTTGACGGTGGTGTGACTGATCAAAATGTGAAAGTGTTGGAAGCCGCAGGTGTAGATATCGTGGTGGCAGGATCTTTTGTCTATAAGCATCCACAGGGTGTGGCAAGTGCGATTGAAGCATTAAAGTAAAGAGGTGTATAGAAGATGAATATTCTGAGTCAAAGACGAAGCTTTAGTGATGAGAGGAATTTAAAAGGAACTTTGTTCTTTTTGAAGGAGATGATAATATGCGAGTAAAGATTTGCGGGATTACAAATTTGAAAGATGCATTGGATGCAGTGGAATATGGCGCAGATGCGTTGGGATTTATTTTTTATAACAAATCACCACGTTACATTACCCCTGCGGCAGCAAAAAGAATCATCGACCAACTTCCTCCTTTTGTAGAAAGGGTAGGGTTATTTGTCAATGAAGGTGTCGAGACAATCGATACCGTGTGCAAGTATTCTGACATTTCAAGAGCTCAAATCCATTTTGATGTCGATGAAGAATCTTTAGATGCTATTGGATTGCAAACACTGCCTGTAGTGCGTGTCAAATCTCCTCAAGATTTAAAACGTTTTGCTAACCGTTACCGTTTGATCGATGTCTATAATGACAGTGTATATGGCGGTTCGGGAGAGCGTCTTGACCTTCAATGGTTTGAAGGGGTTGATTGTTCAAAAATGATTTTGGCAGGCGGATTGACGCCTGAAAATGTAGCCGAAGCAAGAAAATTAGGTTTTTATGGTGTAGATGTAAGTTCAGGGGTAGAGCTTATCAAAGGGAAAAAAGATCCCCATAAAGTAAAACAATTTATCGCGAATGCAAAAGGTCTTTGAGGAGTTAACCACAGCATTTCGTAAACATGGCGGAGTGCTGAATGAGGTCCAATACCACGACATCGTCACAAAACATACGACACTTTTGGAAGATCCTCAAACGATTTTGCTGCTCCTTCAAGCTTCTGGTTATCCTATAGAAGAAATTTCGTCGAACACCTATAGACTTCAAACCTATTTCACCCCTTTTCAGGTGCAACGTTTTTGTGTGATCGATATCGAGACCAATGGAAGTAAACCGGGGACTTCGCAAGTCATAGAGATTGGTGCAGTGATGATCCAAAATGCGGAAGTGATAGACCGTTTTGAAACGTTTGTGGAGTGTGCATTTTTGCCAGAGTATATCACTAAAATTACTGGCATAGAACCGATGGATCTTGTCGGCGCTCCTACAAGAAGAGAAGCGTTGACCGCCTTAAAGCATTTTATGGGTGATGCTGTTTTTGTTGCGCACAATGCAAATTTTGATTATACGTTTCTCAGTGCTTCTTTTGATCGGTTTGGTTTAGGGCAGATAGGCAACCCAAAATTATGCACGATCGATCTTGCCAAACGTACTTTTGAAAGCGAACGGTACGGACTAGCGTATTTGATAGACGCTTTAGAGATAGAGACGGCGACCCATCACCGCGCCTATAGTGATGCTGTATCGGCAGCGAGGGTGATGGAAAAAAGCTTTGAAACATTGCCCTCTTATGTCAAAACAACCGATGAACTTTTACGGTTTTCCCTCTCAAGCCAAAAAGAGAGAAGGATTCATAAAGAACAGCAAGAGGGATAGTTTCATTTTTTTTCTTGCAAAAGATGATGAAGAAATAGAATTTGTGCCAATACCGGCGCAAAAATATTGGCTATGGGGATATAGTTGAAAAGTGATGCGATCATTGCTAAGAGCGTTGTTTTTTCTTTTCTCTCTTCCAACCTTTTTGCATCATCGATAAAAAGTGCTCCCACATCGTATACGGTAGGCTCTTTGAGTAAAATAGACCATAGATAAAGTGGTAAAATTTGTCCTATAATAGGGATAAAAAAGAGTGGAAGGGTGAGGATAAAAAGTATAAGGAATATACCAGTTGCTTTAAGGGTTAAAAACAGCGATGTTGTAATGTTTGGACTACCTTTCGCTTTGATATCGGGGTAACTTTTTTGTGCTAAAGCGATAAGTAGTTTTTCACTAAAAATAGAAGTCAAAAGTGAAAGCATCATGATAAAAAGCATATAACTGAGTAAAATATTTGCTAACGTAACACCCGTAGTTTGTACCCAATTCCAAGGAATCCATGCAAGATACGCCGTGATCATTTGACTTAATGTATCCCACAATGCCCATGAAAGGAAAAGCGTCAACACCGAAGCAAACAATCCCATCTTAATCGCAAAAAAGATCACTGGTGGCGAGAGTATATCTTTAAAGCTTTTGAGTAAAGTCTGTTTCATTTATTGATACTCATTTTTAAATTTGACATAACGTTCTGCTGAAGCATAAAGTCCTGCAACTTCTTCCTCTGTTAAGGAACGTACTACTTTGGCAGGGCTTCCCATGATGAGGCTTCTTGGAGGAAATATTTTATTTTTCGTTACCAGCGCATCTGCCCCTACGATAGACTCTTTTCCTATGACGGCACCATCAAGAATGGTAGCAGACATACCGATGAGGCATGCATCTTCTATGGTGCATCCGTGAAGCATGACGCGATGCCCTACTGT
>JBEARN010000033.1:0-11952 GCA_041163165.1 Pseudomonadota bacterium | reverse complement strand
TAAAGCTCTTCGATAAGTGGTGGATTTTTCTCTTTTAGACGGAGCCCTTTTTCTGTGTACTCTTGCGAAAAAAGTTCTAGCACAGGTGCCACTAGGACAGAGTGTGACGCTGCGATATAACGCCCTGATTCGGTAAAGATGTCAGGCTCGGCAACATTTTTGCTTTTGGCAACTTCTTGCATAAGGAACATAACGTCATTGGCAAATTCGCGTAAAGAGTAGTTTCTCTCCTGCTTATCTTCGTGTTGGCTGTACTCTACAGCAAGCCCCCCACCGATATTGATAGCTCCTAGTGCATCTGCCCCACGTTTTTTAAGGTCAGCATAGATGTGTCCTGCTTCACGGAGTGCTTTTTTGAGTGGTGCGATATCTCCCATCTGCGAGCCAATATGAAAATGGATCATCCAAAGGTGATCAAGGAGGTTGTATTTTTCGAGCATATCGTATGCTTCAAGAAGTTCTGTAGAGGTGAGCCCGAATTTAGAACCATACCCACCACTTTTTGCCCAGATACCGATCCCTTAACTATGAAGTCTGATACGTACACCGATTTTATGGACGATTGGTTTTTCCACCTCTTCATTGAGCTCTTCGTTGACTTGGATGATCGTCTCTAATTCCCCGAGTCCTTCGATGGTGACTGTGATATTGTGCCCCATTTTGGCTGCGATGAAGCAAAGAGAGATCATCTCTTTGTCTTTGAAACCATTGACGGTGATAGGTGCCCCTAGTGGGGTTTGTGTCATAGCGATAATAAGTTCGGCTTTACTTCCTGCTTCAAGTCCATAATTGTATTTTTTAGACACACCCATTAGTGCATTGACAAAATTAGGAAATTGATTCACTTTTAGAGGGAAAACAGCTTGAAAATTTCCTTGATAATTAAACTCTTTTTTGGCATTGTTAAAGGTCTTAAAAAGGGTAGAAATTTGTTTTTCTATGAGGTGTGGAAAACGCAGAAGAAGAGGTCCTTTATACCCCTTTTCACGAATCTCTTTGGTAATCTCAAGGATAGAGGGCTCTTGTCCATGATTGATATTGATGGTGCCGTTTTGTATGATGAAATTATTGTCACCCCAAATACTTAAACCAAAGTTTTTCATACCGCTATCCTTATGCATCATAAAATGTTTTAAAATTATAGCCAAACTTAATCAAATCTTACCTATAATAATTGCTATGAACAGAGCGTTTTTATCCCATCAGAAAGACCAAAATCATACTATGCTTATCTCCAGTGGTAATTGGACGATGGAAAATGTAGGGCAGATAGAGAACGAATTGAAAACAGTTTCCTGCCATCAAAAAATCGTATGGGATCTTTCGGCGGTGGATGAGTTTGACAGTGCAGGTGTTTTGCTTTTTATAGAGTACTTTCAACAGTTTCAAAATTGCGTGAAAGTTGAAGTGGTAGGATATACGAAAAAACAAGAAGATATGTTTTTGTTGCTCAATCAAAAGTATGAAGAGACCATGACCCCTTCGCACAAAAATTTTTTGGAAACCATTGGTGAAAAAACATATGAAATGTATAAAGAATTTCAAAGCTTTATTCGCTTTATCGGGACACTATTTTATACGATATACCATCTCATGACTTCTCCTAAGGATTTTCGTTTTAAAGAAGTGGTTTATCACATTCATCAATCCGGTTTTAATGCCATTATCATCATAGGACTGACTGCTTTTTTGGTGGGGATGGTGATCTCGTATCAAGGATCAGTGCAATTGGCAAAATTTGGTGCCGATTTGTTTATTGTCGATACGGTCGCGCTTTCTATCACAAGAGAACTTGGTCCTATGATCACTGCGATCGTTATCGCTGGGCGTAGTGGATCTGCTTATACTGCTGAGATCGGTGCGATGAAAATCACTGAAGAGATCGCAGCGATGCGAACGATGGGATTTGACCCTTATGCTTTTTTGGTACTCCCCCGTATTGTGGCACTGATGATCGCTTTGCCGTTGTTAATCTTTTTTGCCGATATCATGGGTATTTTGGGAGGACTTGTCGCATCTAAGATGCAGCTTGGTATTTCTCCGTCTTTGTTTATCGATCGACTTTACAATGTCTTAGAGGTCAAGCATTATCTTTTGGGGATGTTAAAAGGTCCGGTGTTTGCTTTTTTGATCGCAGCGGTAGGGTGTTTTAGGGGATTGCAAGTTTCAGATAACACCGAAAGTGTTGGATTGCAAACAACGGCTTCAGTGGTCAATTCGATCTTTTTAGTGATCGCATTTGATGCATTGTTCTCTGTGATTTATACGGAGCTTGGATTATGACCCCTATGATCAAAGTAGAAGGAGTTGTGACGCGGTTTGGAGAGAGAACCATTCATGATGGATTGTATTTGCAGATCGATCAGGGTGAGATATTTGCCATTTTAGGTGAGAGTGGCGCTGGTAAATCGGTACTGATGAAAGAGATTATCATGCTGATGGAGCCAAGTGCAGGTGAGATCACGGTATTGGGTAAATCATTGACAAAGATTGGGTTTAAAGAGGCACAAGCACTTCGAAGTGACTGGGGTGTTTTGTTCCAGTTCGGCGCACTTTTTTCTTCTTTAACGGTCGCGGAAAATATAGAAGTGCAACTCAAAGAGTATACAAACCTTTCTCCTAAAATGAGGCGTAAACTGGTGCAGTCCAAATTGGAGCTTGTGGGCTTGAAACCTCACGTTGGTGCTTTGTATCCTTCCGAGCTTAGTGGCGGGATGATCAAGCGTGCTGCATTAGCAAGGGCTTTGGCGATGGAACCAAAATTGCTCTTTTTGGATGAACCTACTTCTGGTTTGGATCCCATAGGGGCACGTAAATTTGATGCATTGATCAAAGAACTTCGTGATCTGCTCGGGATTACGGTGGTGATGATCACGCATGATTTGGAAACGATTTTTACGATCGTGGATAGAATGGCTGTTTTGGCAGATAAGCAAGTCGTTGCACAAGGTGATCTTAAAAATGTGCTACAATCCCAACATCCATTTGTGGAAGAATTTTTTCAAAATGAGTACACAAAAAAGAGACTTGAACAGAAGGTAAACCATGTATAGCAAAGTCAATTATACGGTTGTAGGTATTTTTGTACTCATTTTTGGTATCGGTATGGCATGGTTTGCTTTTTGGTTGGCAAAATATGGCACAGAAGAAGCTTTTGACCTTTATAAACTGGAGATGCGTGATTCGGTCACCGGGCTTTCGGTAGATTCGAGCGTAAAGATGCGCGGGGTTGATATCGGTAGTGTCAGTAAAATCAAAATCAATCCGAACAATATCGAAGTGGTAGATGTGTTTGTGAAGATTAAAAAAGGGGTGCCGATCAAAGAAGACATGGTGGCGCATACTCAGATGTTTGGTGTCACAGGGTTACTTTCTATTGAGATAGATGGAGGAACGAATGAAGCAAAAACGTTACTTCCGACAGAAACGTATATTCCTCTTATTCAAACGGCCCCTTCATTTTTATCCAAATTAACCGGGGATATCGGTGGGGCAAGCGGAAGGATTGAATTTCTTTTAAAACAAAGCCAAAAGCTTCTTTCAAGTCATAATATTGAAGCGTTTGGTAAAATTCTTGAAAATACAGAAATCGCTACAGCAAAAAGCACGCAGATGATCGATGATTTTTCTCAAATTAAAGAGGTGATGGTCCCTGCGATTCATTCATTAATGCAAACGAGTGAAGACTTTAAACGTGTGACGCTCAAAGTAGAGCAGAGTCTGGATAGAGGGGATTATAATTTGGATAAGATACTCGAACCGATGCTGACAGAAGTGCAGATACTGACCAATCAACTCACTACTATGTCACGGGAGCTAGAACAAGATCCAAGCAAATTATTGTTCCAGTCAAGAACTTCACGCAAAGGACCTGGAGAATGAGTAAAAAAATCATAGCCTTTTTAGCTCTAACGGCACTATTTGGTTTTGTCGGTTGCACGATGAAAGTCCCAGCGATTAAATCTTATAGCATAGGTATTCCTAAAGTCGATCAGATGAAAGGGAGTGCTTATCAAAGTCAAACGATCAAAGTAGCTTATCCGCAAAGCATTAAAGAGCCGTTATCCGAAAAAATGCGTTTTTCCTATACGACGCAAGATCGAGGTGTGTATCAAAATTCTGAATGGTCGAATCAAATGGGAAGGATCCTCCAAGGTACTTTAATCGAAGTGATCAGTGATAGTAAGATTTTCAAAGTGGCACTTTCTGATACCTCTACGCTCAGAGAAAATTATACGCTAGAGAGTCATGTATTTGATTTTGAACATCAGATACGTGAAAAAAGTTCGTTGGCGATACTTTCCATCCAATTTACACTCATCAATGCCATCAATGGCAAATTGGTAAAAACAAAACGTTTTTATTATCAAGAACCTACCATTTCAGTCGATGCTAAAGGGTATGCAGTAGCGACGGATAAAATCATCACCCAGCTAAGTCAAGACTTGCTTGTCTGGCTTCAATAAAATTGATTTTTATGATCGATTTTATTGACAGATACGTCTGCCAAAAATCTTTTTTATTCAAAATACCTGATTAAAGATATACTTTTTTATAAAAAAATTATATCTTTAAGGGTTTGAGGATTACACTAATGGTTATTTTTAAATACAAAGGAAACACAATGAAAAAAATCGTACTAACAACACTGCTTTCTCTGCAGTTCGCTTCACAACTTTTTGCAGGTGGAGACATCGCTCCTGTAGAGCCAGTACAAGAAGTAGCCGAGTATGAAAGTGAATCAAACTTTTATATTATCTTTAAAGGACTGATGATCAATGGAGACACTGTGACACATGAAGAAGCAGTGCTTGATGGAGATAGAGATTATGGTTATGGTATCGATCTTGGATATAGATTGGGAAATGGTTTTGCCTTAGAGTATGATTTCTCTTATGCAAGCAACACTGTCAAAGAAGATGATGAAAATGCTTCTAAAGCAACCTACTATACTTCAGCGCTTGATTTGGTCTATACGTATGAGATCACGGAATCGCTTGGGATTTTCGGAAAAGTAGGGTACGAGTATGAATGGGAAAAAATTTCGAACTTTGAGATCGATAGTAGAGACAGCGGATTTGTTTATGGTGCAGGGATCGAAGTAGCGATGACTGAAGCGGCAAAATTTGTGTCTGAGTACGAACACTCTACTGTGAAAGGACCACATGGAGATTCAATTTTCGCAGGGGTGATGTTTAACTTCTAATTCATTTCGGCAAAGGAAGCATTACAATGCTTCCAAAGCCACACTTTTCTCTTCTTGTGTCTCCAAATCTTTCAGCCATACCGTTCCATTTTTCAACTCATCTTCACCGATCAAGAGAGCATATTTTGGATGTGCTTTATCGACCCCTTTCATATGACTTTTGAACCCTTTTGAAGTGTATTCTATGGTCACTTTATCGGTGAGTCTTTTTTGCGTTGCCAGTGCAATGAGGGCAGGGATCGCTTCTTGGGTCATAGCTCCCATGTAGTACCCTTCACGTTCAGGTTCCGGCATTTGAACCAATTCCATGATACGCTCGATACCAAGGGCAAATCCTACTGCAGGTGTTGGTTTGCCATCCAGAAACTCCACCAGTTTATCATAGCGTCCGCCACCAGCGATGGCTGATTGCGCACCGATTTCGTTGCTGACAAATTCAAAGGCGGTTTTGTTGTAGTAGTCCAATCCTCTAACAAGATTGGTGTCTATGGTATAGTCTATGTTTGCGTCGCCAAGGAGTTTGGTAAGTTCGATAAAGTCGCTGTCACAGCATTCGCAGAGATTATTGATGAGTTTTGGGGAGTTGACAAGATGAAATTGACAGGTTTCGTTTTTGCAGTCTAACACGCGAATTGGATTGGTTTCTTTTCTTCTATTGCAGTCTTCGCAGAGCTTGTCATTAATATCGGTCAAAAATTGCACAAGATTTGTTTTGTAAGGTGGCATGCAAGTGGTGCATCCCAAAGAGTTGATCTTGAGCTCGTACCCGATCCCTAAGGCATCGAAGATTTGAGCGATCATCGTGATGATGGTAAAGTCCTCGTAGACAGAAGTTTCTCCGAAACTTTCGCATCCAAACTGGTGAAATTCTCTCAGTCTCCCTTTTTGCGGTTTTTCATAACGAAACATCGGGCCATAGTAGTAAAATTTCTGTTTGATCGGTTGACGGTCAAGTTTGGCAGAGATGAAAGCACGTACTACACCTGCAGTCCCCTCAGGGCGCATACAGACATCATTTTCACCTTTATCGATGAATTGGTACATCTCTTTACCTACGATATCAGAGCTCTCACCTACGGAGCGTTTAAAAAGAGCGGTCTCTTCGAGAATAGGTGTTTCGATATATCCATATCCATAGCGTCTTGCTATCTCAGAAGCCGTTTGGACGATATATTCAAAACGTTGGCTCTCTTCAAACGTAAGGTCTTTCATACCTCTTAGTGGGTTGATCATAGTGTATTCCTTAAATAATCTGTAATGTGTTCATGTATGGTTTCTATGCTGTCTGTGGCATCGATAAAAAGATGCGGAATGTCAAGCTTGAGAATGGTTTGCTTCATATGCTCTTGTACCTGTAAAAGATACTCTAATCCTCTAAGCTCTATACCATCTAGTGTTTTCGCTGATGTTCTCTCTTTGAGTGTCTCCATGTCGGTCAAAAAGAGGATCACCTTATCTGGGAAATGCCCTTCAAGCGCAAAGCGATTAAGCGCGACCAATTCGTCCAGATTAAAATCACCATTTGCCAGCGCATACCCTATCCCAGAGATAAACCCTCTATCTGAAATAACCAGTTTATTTTTGTTGGGTGCGATCACTTCTTGATAATGTTCTGCTCGATCGGCTAAAAAGAGCAATAGCTCAGCACGTTTTGAAGCGAGTGTATCTGCAAGCAGTATTTCTCTAGCTTTTTGACCAAAGGGTGTGCCGCCTGGTTCTTGCGTGATGATCACTTCGGGATGGTTTTCTTTGATGAGTGCTATTTGCGTGCTTTTTCCGCAGGTGTCAATGCCTTCAAAGAGAATATACATTACTTTTCACCCCTTCATATATGCCAATGCTTCTTGAGGCACCAAGTGTTCGACTTGTCCATCAAAATGCAAGATGGAACGCACCACTGAAGAGCTGACAAACGCATGTTGCAGGCTTGGCATCAGATAGATTGTCTCTAGGTTTTTTTTCAAAGAAGCATTGGCATATCCCATCTGTAGTTCGTATTCGAAGTCACTGACCGCACGAAGTCCTCTAATGATGATATTGGCATCGAGTTCATCGGAAAGGTTTACCAAAAGGGTTTCAAACCCTACGACTTTGATCTTCGGAAAATGTTTTGTCGCTGCTTTGATCATGTCTATACGTTTTTCTAAGCTAAACATCGGTTTTTTGGTTTCACTCTCAGCAACTGCGACGATGATCTCATCGAAGATATTGCAAGCACGCTGGATGATGTCTAGGTGGCCATTGGTGATGGGGTCGAAGGTCCCTGGATAGATCGCTTTCATAAAAAAACCCCGTTTTTATTAGTGAAGGGATACCCTGATTTTTCATTTTTCATTTTTAGTTTTTCATTGCATAGCATTGTTTAGCTCCATCGTTTATAGAGACTATTCTCTATCCCTAGCGCATCATACCACTTGCCGATGATGAATTTCTCCATCTCTGCAAGTGAAGAGGCTTCAGAGTAGTATCCCATGACTGGCGGTGCGATGATGACACCCAGCGAGGCAAGCTTTTGCATATTTTCCAAAGCGATGGCTGAGAAGGGGAGTTCTCTAGGCGCGAGCAAAAGCTTTTTCTGCTCTTTGAGCGCTACGGCTGCGACGCGGGTGGGGAGGTTATCATTGATCCCGCAGGCGATTTTTGCCAAAGTGTTCATGCTGCAAGGGATGATGGCTGTCGCATCGACTTGAAAAGAGCCCGATGAGACGGCGGCTTCTATTTGGTTGTTTGTGTAGAGTGTGATCTTTTTATTCTCGAAGCTCTCTACAGTAAGTGCATTGTCTGAAACAACGACATGCACATCGATGTGAGAGGGTAGATACTCGATAAACTGTTTACCCAACTGCACACCGCTAGCACCGGTAATCGCAACGACAAGTTTCATACTGCACCTTCTGTTTTATTAAAGTGATTATAGCAAAAGAAATTAAGAGTTTGTGATGTGTGAACAAAAAAATAGATGAGATGAATTTATGGAGCGGGCGAAGGGATTCGAACCCTCGACCCCAACCTTGGCAAGGTTGTGCTCTACCCCTGAGCTACGCCCGCATTTTTGACATATATAAAGTGGTACCGCAGGTCGGATTCGAACCGACACGCCCGAAGGCAGAAGATTTTGAGTCTACCAAGTCTACCAGTTCCATCACTGCGGCATCTCTACGAAATGTAGAAGCGAATTCTACAGAGGTTGTGCTTAAGAAATGGTTATGTTATTGAATGCCATTTTGACATTTTTCAAAGATGGCTTATATTAATTTGTTATAATGGCTCCATTATTTTTATCCTAGGAAGAAAATTGAGAATTACAATTATCATTACAGCCATCCTTTTTATCTATGCTGCATTTTCGACTATTTTTTATCAATCTGCGTTGGTAGGAGATATAGGTAAAAAGATCGGCGAAATGAATTTATATCTTTTTGGTGATCTTGCCTACATCAATTTTTTCGTTCTCTTTTATCCACTCTATAAACTCTATACCCATCCGTATGAGAGAAAAAATATTGATTTTTATTTAGGGTGGACGCTTTTACTGATCTCGCTGATACTTTTGAGCACATTGGTACTTGAAGGAGGAAGTCGAGGATTTTTAGGCATTCAGATCGTAGAATTCTTGCAACCGCTTATCGGTAAGGCGGGGTTGTGGCTTCTTTGGTTGATGGTTTTTGTTCTTTCTGGGGTATTTATTTTGGATGATGAGTTTAGATTTTCGCATTTAAAATATACATTACCCTCTTTTTCTAAGATCTTTATACCTCTTGCTTGGGTGAAATCATTGTTTGCTTTGGTGGGAAAAATGTTTCAAAGGATGTTGACAAATCCATTTGCCTCGCCTTCAATGGAAGAGGAGATGATGCCAGTATTGGAGCAGGCTCCAGAAAGAAAACGTGTCAAAAAAAGTACTTCTGTAGCTTCATTAGGATCTGAACCCCTTCATGCGGCCGATGAGATTGATGACCCGGTATTAAATGAGATCATCGAACTAGAACACGAAATGGAACTGCATGATGCAGTCCAAAGAAGCACGTCGCATGTCGAGATTATCAGTGAGCTTGAAGAGAATTCGAAGTTGATGGAGCAGATCGATAAAGGTAAAATCAATCAACCTAAAAATTTTAAATTGCCAAAATTGGACTTTTTGCAAAAAGCGCCTAAAGTAAGCAAAAAGATCAACGAAGCAGAGATCGATCAAAAAATAGAAGAATTACTGGCAAAACTCGAGCAGTTCAAGATAGAAGGAGATGTCGTTCGTACCTACAGCGGCCCTTTGGTGACTACGTTTGAGTTTAAACCGGCACCAAATGTAAAAGTGTCTAAAATACTTAACCTTCAAGATGATTTGGCGATGGCACTTTCAGCAGAAACGATTCGTATACAAGCACCTATTCCTGGGCGTGATGTAGTAGGGATTGAGATTCCCAATGATACGATAGATACGATTTATCTGCGTGAAATTCTTGAGAGTGATCTTTTTAAAGAGTCTAGTTCTCCATTAACCGTTGCATTGGGGAAAGATATCGTAGGAAAACCTTTTATCACAGACATTAAAAAGTTGCCGCATCTTTTGATCGCTGGTACGACAGGTTCTGGAAAGTCAGTCGGTATTAATGCGATGATCCTTTCACTTCTTTATAGAAATGACCCTGATCATTTGAAATTGATGATGATCGATCCTAAGATGTTGGAGTTCTCGATATACAATGACATTCCCCATTTGATCACACCGGTGATTACCGAGCCTAAAAAGGCGATTGCCGCACTGGCTAATATGGTAGGCGAGATGGAACGTCGTTATAAACTCATGGCAGAAAATCGCACCAAAAATATCGAAAACTATAATGAAAAAGTGAAAAGTGATGGTTCTGCGCAGACGATGCCTTATATCGTGGTAGTGATCGATGAATTGGCTGATTTGATGATGAATGGAGGCAAAGAGGTGGAGTATTCTATCGCACGATTGGCGCAAATGGCGCGTGCGAGTGGGATTCACTTGATCGTAGCG
This sequence comes from Pseudomonadota bacterium, assembly GCA_041163165.1. Lineage (GTDB taxonomy): Bacteria > Campylobacterota > Campylobacteria > Campylobacterales > Sulfurovaceae > Sulfurovum. The sequence continues at coordinate 1,744 of JBEARN010000033.1, read as the reverse complement.
ACACAAAGACCTAGTGTCGATGTCGTTACAGGGCTTATCAAAGCAAATCTCCCTTCTCGTTTGAGTTATCGTGTCGGGCAGCGCGTCGACTCTAAAGTGATCCTAGATGCAATGGGTGCAGAGAGTTTGCTTGGACGTGGAGATGCACTTTTCACACCCCCTGGTTCGACAGGGCTTGTAAGGCTTCATGCCCCTTGGAATACGGAAGAAGAGATTGAACAGGTGGTCGAATACCTTAAGGCACAACGTCTGCCGGAATATGATGAAAGCTATCTTGTTGCAGGAAGTGTAACCGAAGGTGGCATGGGTAGTGAAGCAAACCTAGAACTAGATCCACTTTATGAAGAGGCAAAATCGGTGATTTTAACAGACAATAAGACATCCATATCTTACCTTCAGCGTAAGCTTCAAATCGGCTATAACCGCTCTGCAAACATCATAGAACAACTAGAAGCGATGGGTATTTTAAGTGCACCAAATGCAAAAGGAAACAGAGAAATTCTCTAATCCTTTTTTTGTAACAAAACGATACAGAAAAATTATCTCTTTCATATCTTCACGTTATCCAACGAAACACAAATCATTTTTTTGTTACCATAAATCTACAAAATTTTTATAAATATAGGAGACCATTATGGCCTTAATTGAAGAATACAAAGCACATACAGCTGAACGTGAAGCACTCGGTGTACCACCACTTCCACTGACTGCGGAGCAAGTAGCAGCATTGGTAGAGTTACTCAAAGTTTCTCCCATAGTAGAGGAAGCTTATGCTATGGATATGTTCGAGAACAAGATCCCCGCAGGTGTCGATGATGCTGCGTATGTTAAAGCAGCATTTTTAAATGATGTGGTTCAAGGTAAAACAAAATGTGATGCGATTACTCCGGTAAAAGCGTGCCAAATTTTAGGAAAAATGCTTGGTGGATTTAACGTGACACCATTGGTAGAAGCGTTGAAGCTTGGCGCAGATGTGGCTGATGCGGCTGCGGAAGAACTTAAAAATACCCTTTTGGTTTACAATTCATTCAATGATGTAAAAACGTTGATGGATCAAGGAAATGCAAAAGCAAAAGAGGTCGTAGAGTCTTGGGCGAATGGAGAGTGGTTTACCAACAAGCCAGAACTTCCAGCAGAGATCAAACTTACAGTATATAAAATCCCTGGGGAAACAAACACGGATGATCTTTCTCCTGCATCGGAAGCGTTTACCAGAGCAGATATCCCATTGCATGCAAATTCTATGCTTGGAAGCAGAATGGAAAAACCACTTGAAACGATGGCATCACTCAAAGAAAAGGGAAATCCTTTAGCGTATGTAGGGGATGTGGTAGGTACAGGATCTTCAAGAAAATCTGGTATCAACTCGGTGCAGTGGCATATGGGTGAAGATATCCCTGGTATTCCAAACAAAAGAACAGGTGGGGTGGTGATCGGCTCGATCATTGCGCCGATCTTCTTCAACACAGCAGAAGACAGTGGATGTTTGCCGATCGAAGCCAATGTAGATGCGCTTGAAACGGGTGATGAGATCATTGTGAAACCTTACGCAGGTGTGATCGAAAAGGGTGGAGCAGTAGTGAGTGAATTTAAACTCTCTCCAAACACTATCACAGATGAGATGAGAGCAGGAGGAAGAATCCCGTTGATTATCGGTAAAGGGTTGACGGCGAAAGCGAGAGAAGCGTTAAGCTTAGGTGCCTCAGATCTCTTCTTAACACCAGAACAACCGGCTGATAACGGC
>JBEARN010000032.1:0-12254 GCA_041163165.1 Pseudomonadota bacterium | reverse complement strand
ATATTTTCATATTTTTTTTGAGATTCTGGTATCAACTCTTCCACCACCACAAAGATCATTGCCCCTGCAGCAAAACTAAGTGCGTATGGAAGAATATATTGCATATTAACGACAAAATACGCCCCAATGACAGCAGCAATAGGCTCTACTATACCAGATGCCTGCCCTAGCATAAAACTTTTTCCTTTACTCATTCCCTCGCGTCTTAGCGGCATCGACACGGCAGTCCCTTCGGGAAAATTTTGAATACCTATCCCAATCGCCAATGCGATAGCCGCACCCATTGAAGCAGAAGGAAGATCAGCTGCTACTGCTCCAAACGCCACACCGACAGCCAAACCTTCAGGGATATTGTGAAGTGTGATCGCAAGCACTAAGAGGGTACTTCTCTGCCAAGAAGTTTTTACCCCTTCGCTTTTATCCATACTAAGACCAGGATGCAGATGCGGAAGGAGTCTATCGATCAAACGCATGAAGATTCCCCCACTCATAAAGCCTATAGATGCAGTCAGCCATGAAGTTTGACCTAATTGTTCAGCCATCTCAAGTCCAGGAGCAAGCAAAGACCAAAAACTGGCAGCGATCATTACGCCTGCTGCAAATCCAAGCATCGCATCTAACAGTTTTTGATTTACACCGCTGGTAAAAAACACCAAAGCAGCCCCAGCTGCAGTGAGTCCCCAAGTGAACAATGTAGCAAACAATGCCTGCATAACGGGATTATAGTGCGATAAAAAATCAATCATGACTTTGCTTTACTTTTTTTATACTTTTAAGCATGTAAGAATAAAGAACCTCTTCAAAGCGAAGAGGTAAGGTAAAATTAGTGGCAGCCGCACCCTGTACCACAACTTCCACCTTCTGCTTTCGCAGGAGTAGAAGCTGCCGCACCTGTACTGCACGCGCTTACGCCTGGAGGTGTCGTTGGCTGGATCGCTTGGTTGTTCGCGCCACCTTCAGCATTGACTTTATCGATGAAAGCCAAGAGATTTGAAGCCGCTGTTTGATAACGTTTTGCCGTTTCAGAATCTGGCTTATGATACGTCACCGGCATACCAGTATCTCCCCCTACTCTGATCGCTGGTTCGATAGGGATACGAACGATCACATTTGTGTCGTACTCTTTTGCCACTGGTTCAGTCGTTCCCATACCAAAGATATCTGACTCTGCATCACACTCAGGGCAGATAAATCCTGACATATTTTCGATGATACCCGCTGTAGGGATGTGCAATTTTTGGAACATATCAAGAGAACGTCTACTGTCATCGAGTGAAACCTCTTGCGGTGTCGTGACTGTAATACCCGCTGTCACTGGTACTGATTGTGCCAATGTAAGCTGTGCATCACCCGTTCCCGGAGGCATATCGATCACTAACACATCGAGTTCAGACCAAAGAATATCTCTCAAGAACTGCTCGATCGCCTTCATGATCATCGAACCTCTCCAGATAAGAGATTGTCCTGGCTCCATCAAAGAACCCATAGACATGATCTCAACACCATACGCTTTCAATGGAAGCACTTTATTGCCATGAATCTCAGGCTTTTGATCTGATACTCCCATCATACGAGGGATGTTTGGGCCATAGATATCAGCATCCAAAAGTCCGACTTTTTTCCCTTGCATCGCCATCGCTACTGCAAGGTTTACGGATGTAGTTGATTTACCGACTCCCCCCTTACCTGAACTGACCATCACGAAATTTTTGACATGGGGCGCGATGTTTTTGCCACTGACAGAATTAGACATTTGTTTCGGTGCTTGTGGCGCAGTGATATTGATAGCGATCTCTTTAAATCCGATCTTTTGAAGTTCTACTGTTGCTTCGTCTTTAATCTGTGCTTTTACCTCATCGGCAGAAGAAGTGATATCTACCGTCAATGCAACAGAAGTACCATTGATCGCGATATCTTTCACAAAACCAAAGGTGACAATATCTTTCGTAAAGCCTGGATATGTAACGTTTTTCAACGCTTCTAATACGTTTGATTCATTCATAATAGTTTCCTAATTTCAAGTTATTTTGTAAGAAGTTATACCAACCGAATCTTAAATTAGATTGAAAAAAATTAAATAAGAGTTATTTTATCTTATTTAAAGATTGGGTAAAGGTATCAATCTGTATAATCCGTTACAATTTTACACACAATAGGAAGAAGCATGTCTTATACTGCTTTGATACTTTTAGGGGCAGGCAACTCTACAAGGTTCGAGACCCAAACGAAAAAACAGTGGCTTTACATCGATGAAATACCGCTATGGCTTCATGTCGCTCGTCGATTTGAACAAGTTGGCCATTTTGATGAAATCATCATTGTTTCGACTCAAGAAGAGATCAAACTGATGCAAAACTTCGCTTCCTATACGTATGTAGTCGGTGGAGAGAGTAGGCAAGCTTCACTTAAAAATGCACTGGAGCATGTCACTTCAGAGTATGTTCTGGTCAGTGATATCGCACGTTGCTGTGTCCCTTCTGAAATGATACATCGTATCATTGATGCAAAAAATGAAGGTGCATGCGTGGTTCCTTTCTTGCCCGTAACCGATACGCTTTACATGAACGATATGCCTATCGACAGAGAGCAAGTCAAGATCATCCAGACGCCTCAACTTTCTCAAACTCAATTACTCAAAAAAGCCCTTAATACCGATACGATTTTTACTGACGATAGTTCAGCGATAGCTTCTTTGGGCGAAAAAATACATTTTGTTGAGGGCTCTTTAAATGCGCACAAACTTACCACAACAGAAGACTTGAAAAAACTACCATGCCTTAAAGCACCCTCTTCTAAAACGCTTACTGGGTATGGTGTAGACATTCACCCTTTCGAATCAGGCAAAGAGATGTTTTTGTGCGGCGTGAAGATAGATGCTGATTATGGTTTCAAGGCACATAGCGATGGTGATGTCGCAATACATGCTCTTATCGATGCCTTATTAGGTGCAGCAGGGATGGGAGACATCGGCGAACTCTATCCTGATACAGATCAAAATTATGCTGGAGTCGACTCTAAAATTTTATTGCAAGATACCCTCAAAAAGATCCATGCTTATGGTTTTATGATCGGAAATGTCGATCTTACGATCATGGCAGAATCACCAAAACTTCTCCCATATAAAACGAAAATGAGAGAATCCCTTGCTTCGATTCTCAAGCTCTCTCCTCACCTCGTCAATATTAAAGCAACTACAGCTGAAAAACTTGGCTTTATCGGACGCAAAGAGGGTGTTACTGTACACGCCGTTGCAAATTTAACTTATTTTAATTGGACAAAAATATGAAAATCATTATTGTAGAAAATGAACTTTATTTGGCTCAAAGTATTGCCTCAAAACTGAATGAAAATGGATACGACACAGAGATTTACAGCTCTATTAAAGAGGCGATGAAAAGCCACGGTGATGTCTATCTCCTTTCGACCAATCTACCCGGGCAAACTATCGCACCGCTCATTAAATACTTTCAAGACAAAATCATTATTTTGATGGTGAACTATATTAATAATGATACAGTCGGCGAGCCACTCAAGCTGGGTGCGAAAGATTATATTGTTAAACCATTTATGCTTGAAGACTTAATGCGTAAAATCGAACACTACAAAGAGTATCAGTTTCTTAGACAACAGACCCATCTTTACCAAGAGTATATGGAGAATTTATTGCAAGATATCGAGACAGATTTCAACATCGATCAGATTCATACGCCGCTCATCATCGAGACGAACTACCAAAGAGTGGTCGATAAAATCGTTTTTCAATATGCAAAAAAAATCAATAAGCTTCTCACCTTTATCCCTTTAAGTGATAAAAAATGGAAAGAAAAAATCGAAAAAAGCAGCCCAACTTCTCTCCTTTACCTCACAGAGATACAAGAACTTAAAAAAGCAGAAAGGGATGTTCTTTTAGAGATGTTGCCAGAATATAATTTCATCTTGTGCAGCACTGTCGAATTTGACTCTGATTTTGAAACATTAAAGCTCAATACCGACTCTAAACTATATGATCAAAATGAGATACTCACGATTGATGATTATGTCAAGTTTATCGTGAACAGCTTTCAGTACAAGTTTCCAGACACAGAACTCTCAAAAAAATTAGGTATCTCGCGAAAAAGCTTATGGGAAAAAAGGAAAAAATATGGGCTCTTCAAACAAAAATAAATCACTCTATATTGATACAGAAGCACTTTCAACCTTAGCGCTTGTGAAAGCAGGTCTCATCTCCCCTGTCGAAAAGCTGATGAATGAAAAAGAAGCACAAGCGGTGGATCAAACACAAATGTATAAAGGGGTTCCTTTCCCGTTTTCATTTATCCTTGCACCGACAGGAAAGACCAACCACCAAGTGCTCAAATCTTTGCAAAAAGGTGAGACTATCGATCTTGTGAATGATAGTCACAAAGTGGGAGAGCTCATCGTTGAAGACACTTTTGAAGTCGATCCTATCCAACGTCTTAAAAATATTTACGGGACATCTGACAAAACCCACCCTGGCGTACGAAATACGATGGTGAGATTGGGTAAAATTGCCGTATCCGGAGAATATACTATTTCGTATCCGTTGATCGAAGACAATATCAGACGCATTAACAGGATGATCGAAAAAACCGGTGCAAAATATATTTCGTCTATGATGTTAGCTGCCAATCCACTCAACCGTGCCCACGAGAGAATGATACGACAAGCCATCAGTGACTCTGATCTCCTTGTGATCTTTTTACGTAAACCATTTACCAAAGATGGATTAAGATATGACATACGCTACAATGCACTTAAAACTTTTGTTGACAACTTTTTACCGCAAAATAAAGTGATCATTATCCCTTTCGAAAATACCTATATCTTTGCAGGATACAATGAACTGATACTTGATGCGCTTCTGGCTAAAAACTATGGATGCAGTCAACTTGTCATCGGTAAAAATCATGGGGGATTAGGACTTTATTATGATCAAAACCGTTTAAGTTCTGTATTTGACCAGTGTCAAAATGTCGATATCGACATCAAAACCATCGATGAGTATGTGTATTGTGATACGTGCAAAACATTGGTCAGCATGCAAACATGTCCTCATGGGCAACATCACCATGTTCACTATGACTCAACATCGATCATGAAACTGATCCAATCAGGGCTGATCCCCCCTTCTATTTTGGTAAGAAAAGAAGTATCAGCTAATATTTTATCTGCTCTTTTCCCTGAAAGGTTTGAAAATCTCCAAGAGATGTACTACTCCTTAATGCCAGGATCTGGTCTTTTGGAAGAACAAAGCGAAGAACAGTTTTATCTTAAACTGGCAAAACTTTATCAAACTTCATCTTTAACCTAAGGAGAGTATTTTATGAGTATGCAAAAACTTTTCTTAACATTTTTTGGAGCAGGACTGAGTCCAAAAGCACCTGGAACCGTAGGAACTTTAGCTTCATTGCCGGTGGGTATTGCGATCTTATTTTACTTTGGGATGGAGACTCTTTTTCTCCTTACGTTAGCCATCACGATCATAGGTATTTTTGAAATCAACCAATACGAAAAAGCGACTGGCAATCATGACCAACAAGAGATCGTCATTGATGAAGCAGCGGGGATGTGGCTTAGTCTAATGGTCGCTTACGGTACAGCCAAAACGCTTAATTTTGACTATGCAATGGAATCGGCTATCTTTTTAAGTTTTGCAAGCTTTCGCCTTTTCGATATTTGGAAGCCCTCTACTATCGGTTGGATCGATAGAGAACTCAAAGGTGGTTTGGGAGTGATGCTGGATGATGTCTTGGCGGGAATTTCAGGTGGATTACTTACTACTGTGATTTTGATCGGGTTAGAAAAGGTACTTTAATCCTTTTCTGGCTTTACCTAGAAGATAAATCTACGCCTCTTCCGGACACCTATAGATCAAACATCTCAAGTCTTCTTTATACACTTGATGGTCATACTTCTCTATGCGAGCAACGCGCTCTTCTATCGCAACTTTACCCACTGCAAAAGCAACCCATATCAACGCTTCTTGATTAAACGGAAGTGGAATGAAAGGTTAATAAGAAGGTTTAATTCTCAGAGAAATACTCTTCAAGAATTTGAGGAAAAAGCTTCATCGTTTTACGCGCTTTATCTATCTTAGGCTGAAACACTTCTGCGGAGTTCGGAAATCTTGCGATGCACTCATCATAAATCGCGATCTTCTCTTCCATGTGATTTTCTAGCGCATCCAACACCGCTTGCATATTTTCTCTGCTTGTTGCGAACTTCATTAAAAGTTCAAACATACGTTTACGCGGATGGATCGCCATCGAATCTCCAGCCGCTAAAGCGATATCCTTGATGTCCCATCTCGAGATATAAATACCGCTTGCATGGGGTGCAATAAGCTTCGCATAAAGTGCTTCTGTGTAAGAAGGATAGTCTTTCAGATCCACCTCTTCATCTGAGGGACAAGAACCATCGACACAAAGTGCAGGGTTGCCATTGAAATTTCTTTCATTAATCGCTTCAAACTCTTTTCTTAAATCTTCTATATCTCTCATGCTTTCTCTCCTATTAGTAGTGGGATCATATCGGTATCGACCTTAGCCTCAAACCATCGACGCGCTATCAACATCATTTTTGTCACAAAAATGATTTGATCATCCAAAAATTCTGGTGCAGGATAAAGGGCTATCGCTTCATCATCGAAACAATATCCTTCGATTTTACCCCCATTCACCTCGATGAAGTCAACACGTCCTTCTCTTTTTGCACATGCATCTAAGGCATCACAATACGCAACCGCTTTCATACCAAACTCTTTCTCAATCATCATTTGTGTCACTTTGGATTGGGCGACATTTTTCATCGTAAAGTCAAAATGTTCATCTGTAATATTGAGTGCGATAGCAGTCGCATTAATCCCATTGGCTTTAAGTATCTTGTTAAAGTACCTTCTGGTGTACCCTGTTTGCGCATTATGTCCCAAAATGGTACAAAGTCCAGTATCTGGTTTTATCTCATGTGGTTGCATCAGTTCTCTTCTTGTTGCATCCGCTTTGCATTATCATGCAAAAACATCGCCTCTTCCTCTTCTATCTTACAGCGTGGGCAAGTCACCTCTCCACCCATATACGTGAAGTTATTTCCACATTCGTTGCAACGACGTATGTTGAATGTCACCAAAGTTCGCTGAGTCGGTTCAAAAAACTCTTTGACTTCAAATCCATTTTGCAGATGGATCGCATTTGGGTCACATACATCATGACAAAGATGACATTTTACGCAAAGCATTGCATCAAAATGGATAAGAGAAAATTTTCCATTAGAGGAAAGGGCTCCAGTAGGACAGATACGATAACAAATTTGACAGTTGTTACACGATGCATCGACAAATTTTTGTGAAGTAAAACTTACTTCTTCCTGAGGAAGCACTTCAAAGTGTTCTGGTACATTTGCTCGTTTGAGTGCCGTAAAAAGAATCTTACGTTTATTTGGCAATCTCTTTTCGCGAATCTTTGCTACGATAGAAGCATCGATTTCAAAGTGTTGCAACTCATTTTCATCGACAGCATCTTCGAATGCTTTTTTATGTTTGATGACCCCTTTAAGAGAGGCGTTTCCTAAAAAAGAGCGTCTTGAAGTCTCTTCTTCCTCTGGTATTTTTGCTTCAACTCGCGCCTCATCGAGATTGGTAAGGAGTTGTTTGTCAGAAAAACTCGAAAGAACAAAATTTGCTTCTTCGACACGCTTCTCAATATGTCCAAACAAAATAGAATTTTCATCATACGAACTTAAATCTAACGTAATCGCTTCTTCACTCACCAATGCCAAAGAGATCAAATGCTCAACACTCAACACCGAAAGACACGGTACATTGATTTTAGGAGAGATCAACCGTACTTTAGATTCTAAAAAAGTAAAGAAAAATTCTGTCGTAGAAAAATCAGAAAGGGCAAAAGCTTCCGTAGGACATGCTCCAACACATGCTGCGGCTTCCACTCCAGTTGCGGCACTAAATGTTGGTAAATTATCTGCCAATCGGATCGAGTCTGGACAAGCATCCACGCATTTGGTGCAATCTGAAAATTTACTCGTTGCCCTTACGCAACTGCTGACATCAAAATGAAGTTTCATTAACTACGCCACATCCACGCAATACTTCGCTGTATTTTCAGTGATATACTCAAAATCGCTCAACAAAAATTCCAATGCCAACTCTGATCCATCATGATATAGCGGTGTTCGTGATTCACGTTTGGCATTGATCAAAAAGAGTGGTGCCCACTCCAAAAGGTGTTCTTTTAAAAATGCGCGCTGCACTTGAAGCAATTCACATAATCCCTCTTTATCGTCTGCGTCTAACGCTTTTTGTTGTGCCGTACATAACATATACATAAATTCAAGCTCCACCCCTATATGATCCGAACTCACTACTCTAGCGGCATCCAACTCGACACGAAAATCAAGTTCATTATACAGTTCAACGACGGGATTGTCACCACCACTTTCGATCATTTGATCATCTCTGGTATAAAAACTTTCATAAGGGACCAAATGCATCAAAAAAAGGTTGGTAAAGTCTACATTGTAGTACTGATCTATCAGTTCTGCACGAGAAAACTCTTTGCGCTTTGACCAGTCTCTATAGTTAGGAAAAAATGAAAGTAGTCCCTCATCTTTTTCTATATTTTCTAAAAATTCTTCATCTACTTCGATCATCATCAAGCGGGAAATTAACCCATAAATAGCGATACGATTCTCTGTCTCTTGTTTCATTAGATCCATATTTTATCCATCTTCTTTCATATTCAATATTTAGCACAATACCACTTTCAAGATAAAGACGTATTCCTAAGTGAATTATCTGGGAAATAGTAGCGTGAAGATACCTTCAAGCTTTCGCTTGAAAGTATAATTCAGTAAGAATCTCTTACTTGATGTTAACTGCATATGCCTTATCTGACAATGGTGCAGCTGGACGCGTAATGTGTCTAGGACGTCTGATCGTATCGTTCTCATTGAGTGGACGAGTCAATTGATCTCTCCATGCTTGAGTGACTTTCATGTTATTTTCATAGTTTACATAAATATCACCTATCTTATCTTCTTTTCCTGCCAACTCGATCACAACTTTTTGATGCCAAGCATGGTTACCAGCAATTGGATCTGGGTGTGAAGGTGCCACAGCATTTTGCCAAGATCCAGAAAGACCATCCCACCAAATGTTATCTAAGTCTTTGTTGTACTCTTTAAACTGCCATGTATCTCTACGTGCTTGCATAGCCTCATTTAAACCTTCAACAGGTTTCAATGTTCCAACTTTACCATCCATCGTTATTTCATACAATGGCGCACCAAGTCCCATAACCCCTAGCTTATGCTCAAAACCAGGGATCTCTACTGCATTTTTGAGTTTCCATCTACCTGCATGGTGTGAACAAGCAAGAACCCCTGGCATAGTACCTTCAGTCGGTACTGCCATCGCGATGAAATAACCTGATTCAAGTCCAGATACTGTATCTTGGATCGTTACTTTGATCGCATCTCCACGTTTGATGCCAAGTCTCTTCGCATCTTCTGTATAGATCCAAACTGGGTTATGGTTTTGAGAAATCTCCATCAAGTGTTTAGAGTTTACAGAACGTGTATGAATGTTGTAAGGTAATCTAAATACCGTATTCAACGCGAATTCATTCTCTTTTTGCATAAAGTCATGGTGCACTTGCGTTACAACATGGGTCATTTTTTCTCTACCTTCTTTCGTAGTAGGATAGATAGGCACAGCATACTCAGGCCACTTCCACTCTTTAAAGTATTCAGAATAGAACTCTAATTTTTTACTGAGTGTGTGGAATCCTTCCATCATCTCGCCATCGATCTCGATACCGATCGCTTCTTGTTTTCCATCATGTCCAGTTGCTATCAAGACACCAAACTCATCTTTAGTCACTTCACTTTCGTGATACTCATGACCATGTACGATATAGTTTTCACCTACTTTTTGGAGTGGTCTCTCTTGTGGTCTATAGATATTCGCTTCTTCCAACCACGTTCCTCTGTCTCTCATCATCTCATAGTTAGGATATTTAGAGTCAGGATAAGCTGCCTTCGCTGCTTTTCTTAGATTTGGAAGCAAGTCAAACGCTGCTTGGTACCACTCTGGAATCGTGATCGCTCTTGATGGATCTTCTGCTGAAGCCCAGTGCTTTCTAATACCCAATGAACCATCCGGATCAACATAATGCGTGATCAAATTTGCCCAAAATTCAATCTCTTCCCAAATTTCACCAAGTCCTGCTTTGATGTGCGCTTCGAGTGTTGCTCTGGCAGGATTTTTAGGCTTCCATCCCATTTTTTCCAATGCAACACGAAGTGCCGGGTTACGGAAACTTAACCATCTTTTTGGTTCTGTTGCTTCTGAATGCTGATCATGTCTTTCACCTGCCAAACCTACCGGGAGTACATAGTCACAATACCAGTTTGTCTCAGACCATGTTGGAGAAAGGTTGAATGACATTTCGATCTTATCTTCTCTTTTGAGTGCTTCGATCCATCTAAATCCATCTGGATTGATCCATACTGGGTTGTACATACGTGGGATATACACAGAAAGTTTTTCAGGTACATTCAGCCCTTTTGCATTCCATTTATTTCTCCACTCATCATCCAAAAGAAGGTGTGGCAGGATATGAGAAAGCTCATAACTACTCAATGGATATTCTGGTGGCCATGCAAGTTCATTCCACACATCTACTGCTTTTGGTGCTTTACCATCTACGGTTGCAGCATCCCCTTTACCATTAACAGAGATAACATGCCAGTGGTGAAGACCTATTCCACCTTTATCACCAGCCATCGCTCCACGAAGTACGAATGGTAAGAAACCTGATCTAGCGATCATCCATCCACCTTTGTGGGCGATCGGTCCTGCTCTCCAGATATAAGTTGCTACTCTTGTACCTGCATCGATGAACATGTCATAAAGTTTCTCTACGATACGCTTCTCGATACGACACTCTTGTGCAACAAAATCAAGTGTATATGGAGAGTACATTTCCGCAATCATCGCAATAAACTCTTCATAGCTATCACCTGCAGGAACAGACTTGATATACCCTTTTTCTACAAGTAATGCTAGATAATCTCTATCTTTCATCAACTTATCCCAGTTAACCCAATTTTTCACAAAATTGTGGTTAACCAAAGACTTGCCATCGATCCCTTTTTCATTGAGAATTCTGTTTGCAAGATAGAGATAAAGTGCTGTCTCTGTACCTGGCCAACATGGAACCCATAAATCCGCCATACCAGCAGAATTCGAAAGTCTTGGATCCATAACAACAAGTTTTGCACCTTTTTTACGTGCTTCAGCAATACGTCCTGCTGCTTGTTGGAAGTAGTGTCCTGCATCTGCTGCGTGTGATGACTGCAAGAAAATCAATTTGGCATTAGACCAGTCTGGTGAGTTTCTGTCATCATTCGTCCACTGAATCGTACCTTGTCTTGCCCCTGCTGAACAGATGTTCGTGTGTGAGTTGTAACCATCTACACCCATAGAGTGCAATACACGAGGACCAAAACCATTTTCATTTGGACGACCAATATGGTACATGATTGATTTTTTAGACATTTCATCACCCGCTATAAGAGTATCGTGCATTTTTTGCCCGATTTCTTTCATCGCATCATCCCAAGTGGTTCTTACCCACTTACCTTCCCCTCTTTTTGAACCTGGAGCTCTTTTAAGCGGGAAAGGGATTCTATCTGGATCATACATTTGAGATTGGGTTGCATACCCTTTTGCACAGTTTCTACCACGGCTTCCTGAGTGCAATGGATTACCCATATATTTACGAACAGCAAGTTGACCGCCAGCTTTATAAGTCGAAAGGTCTACCCATGCAGTCAAACCACATGACGCTTCACAGTTTGAACACGCTGTTGGAACAAGCATATATTCTGTTGCTTTGATCCCTTCTGGATTTTCTTCACTGCGTACACCATGTCTGCTTGTACCACCTCTTTTCCAGTCGTCTCCATCTAATTCAGTAAAACTATCCCACTCTTCTAATGGTGGATAAAACGAAAGTGTTTTAGGCGTTGGTGTAAATTTAGTATCTGCCATAGCAGGCGTATCAGCCACAGTTTTAAAGACACCTGTTGCTAACGTCGCACCAGCCACAGAATAAGCTGTACCTTTAAGGAAACTTCTTCTGCTTTCGATAAAAGTAGGATTTTCATTATTCATTGATTTTGTCATATCTCTCTCCTTAACTTAACGGAAGCATTTG
>JBEARN010000031.1:0-12688 GCA_041163165.1 Pseudomonadota bacterium | reverse complement strand
AAAGCAGCAAAATAAGCAAATGTATGAGTAACGATATGGCAAAACTTTTGAACGTTCTAATGAGAAAATCCTTCCGTAGATAGAGACCTAAGTACCGTTAGTGTATAATCGTAGCCATTATACATTTTTGAGGATTAAGAATATGGCATATGATAAAAGTATAGAGGCATTTAAAGAGGCGTACAGCGTCATCCCTGGTGGGGTGGATTCTCCTGTTCGTGCATTTTCTGGTGTTGAGGGGACACCACCGTTTATCGAAAAAGGCGAAGGGGCATACCTTATCGATATCGACGGGAATCAATATATCGATTATGTGCAGAGCTGGGGGCCGCTCATTTTCGGTCATGCAGATCCAGATATCGAAGCTTCTGTCATCCAAACAGTGAAGAAAGGGCTAAGTTTTGGTGCCCCAACGACACTCGAAACTGAACTTGCAAAAGAGATCACCACACTGTTTGAGAGTATAGACAAAGTACGTTTTGTAAGCTCTGGTACGGAAGCAGTCATGTCAGCGATCCGTTTGGCACGTGGTGTGACAGGGAGAGATAATATTGTCAAATTTACAGGATGTTACCATGGACATTCGGATTCGCTCTTGGTGCAAGCAGGATCAGGACTTGCGACTTTTGGCGCACCGTCAAGCCCAGGTGTACCGGCTGATCTAACAAAGCACACACTTTTAGCAACCTACAACGACATTGCATCAGTTGAAGCGTGTTTTAATGAATCACCAGAGGGGATCGCGTGTGTGATCATCGAGCCTATTGCAGGAAATATGGGATTGGTGCCTGCCGATGAGAGTTTCCTCGAAGCATTAAGAACACTCTGTACACAACATGGGACATTGTTGATTTTTGATGAAGTGATGTCTGGATTTAGAGCATCACTCAGAGGGGCGCAAGGGATTACCACTGTGAAGCCGGATATGGTTACCTTGGGAAAAGTAATCGGCGCAGGGATGCCTGTGGGTGCTTTCGGTGCTTCCGGAGAGATCATGGCGCATCTTTCTCCTGAGGGACCGGTCTATCAAGCAGGGACACTTTCTGGAAATCCTGTGGCGATGAGCGCTGGACTTACAAGTCTTAGAAAACTCAAATCAAACCCTTCTATCTATGTGACGCTGGGAAATAGGGCAAAGAAATTGATGGATGGATTTAAAAAAGCAGCCGATGCAGCGGGTTTACCGCTAGTAACAGATGTTAGAGGAAGTATGTTCGGATTTTTCTTCTCTACAAAACCGGTAAAAAACTTTGATGATGCTCTGGCAAATGACACAAAAACATTTGCAAAATTTCATAAAGGGATGCTTGATAGAGGTATTTATCTGGCTTGTTCTTCTTTTGAAACAGGATTTATCTCTACGGCGATCACTGACGAGATGATCGATGAGACCATTAAAGCAGCGTATGAAGTGATGGCTTCTATCAAAGGATAAGCATCATGTCTGCAGAAGAACCAAAGTTTAAAAAAATTGTGGATGCCGCGGACGGGCTTAGTCTTGGGATTTCGATGGTGGTTGCCGTTATTATCGGAGTGGCTATCGGACTAGGATTGCGTAACCTCACTGGTGCAGGATGGACACTTTGGATCGGTGTTTTTATCGGGATTGGTGCAGCGATCTCGAATGTCTACAAAGCGTATGCCAAACAGAAAAAATCGTTAGATGAATTGGCAAAAGATCCAAGGTATCAGTATAAAAAAATTTACGACGATGCCGAGGATGATGATGCGTAAAAAAATCGTCATCGTCCTTGTTGCCGTTGATCTTCTTCTCTTTGTTTTTAGTAGTATATTTTTTGATATTAAAGTAGTGTACAGTACCCAAATAGGTTATATCACCTCGACCATCGTGATGGTAGCATCGATTATGAGTTACCACCGTATGGTGACCACACGTATAAAGCATCAGGTGATTACCATGGGTGATGAAAGGGATACGATCGATACGCTTGAAGATCCGTATGACCTTTATAGTGAAGTTGTTATCGATGAGAACCAAACACTTTCTGAGACGATCAAAGAAGAGAAGCATAAACTCAAAGCATCCAGACGAACACTTTATCAAGTTCTTCAAGACTCTAGAGGAGCACTTTCGCTCTACAGGCTAACAGGATATGTGTTGTTGATGATGGGTTTCTTTTTCTTGAATCGTCATGGACTTTTAGATATCGTAAGTTATATTGTCTCACTAGGTGTTCCTGCCGTGATATTGGTATGGGTACTGATGCAGGAGAGAGAAAAATGAAAACACCAAGCCTTTATCTTTTGGTTGCGATAACTCTTTTGACCCTTGGTTGTGCAAAAGAAGAAACGGATACGCTTTGCACAACATGTACTACAAAACCGATCTCACCACTTCACATCGTCGATAAACCCATCTCTTTTGGCCCTAATCGCATTTCGATGACCAAAGAGTATATTTTGAGCCATTATGGCAAAAAAGTTGACACGATAGAGATTGTCCCAAAAATCATCATACTTCATTGGACGGCTGAGATGGATTTTGAAAAGTCATTTCAACGTTTAGCGCCAGAAAAACTTCTTGCCGATAGAGCTGACATCGCTGCAGCTTCTGCACTGAATGTCTCTGCCCATTTTCTGATAGACAGAGATGGAACCATCTACCGTTTAATGCCTGAAAATTGGATGGCAAGGCATGTCATAGGGTTGAACTACTCTGGTATTGGTATCGAAAATGTGGGTGGCAAAGGAGATAAAGCAGACGATCTTACCCTTGCACAACGTCAAGCAAATATCGATTTAGTCTTTTATCTAAAAGGAAAATACCCATCGATCGAATATCTTATCGGGCATCATGAGTACCAAGAGATGGAAACAACGCCACTTTGGTTAGAGAAAGATCAAGGGTATCGCACCCAAAAGGCTGATCCTGGAGAAAGGTTTATGTCTGATGTTCGCAAAGCCGTCTCTTCTTTGGATCTTAAAACACCGTTTAAAGGAAAAAAGTGAACTCTGCTTTTAGCACATTAGACTGGTGGGTGTTTACGATATATTTTTTAGTATTATTCGCGACATCGGTACTTCTTAGTCAAAAAAAAGTGGCTACCACAAGAGAATACTTCGTGGGCAACAACAACATGCCCATGTTTGCGGTAGCGATGTCTGTTCTTGCGACATCCCAGTCGGCAGCAACATTTTTAGGAGCTCCAGAATACTCTTATGGAAAAGATTTGACTTTTATCGGATTTTACTTTTCTGCATTTTTAGCGATTTTATTTGTCGTGAAAGTGTTAATTCCCCGTTTTTATGAGATTAACGCCGTGACGGTATATGAGCTTTTAGAAAAACGATTTGGAAACAAAGCAAAACAACAAGCTGGCGTCATGTTTCTTGTCGGTCGTCTTTTTGCTTCAGGAGCAAGACTTTACATAGGTGCATTGGCGATTTCGATGATACTTTTTTTAGACATATCACCGCTTCATGTAGCACTTTCTATCATCATTTTGATGTTGGGTGCATTGGCTTATGCCTATGCTGGAGGGGTGCGATCAATCATTTTTTCAGACATCATTCAAGCTGTTACCTATATCGGAGCAGGGATAGTGGTGATGGTTTATCTGTATCATACTCTCGACACAGAATTTGTTACGATGGTATCAACACTCCAAAATGAAGGGAAACTTCGTTTTGTGGATTGGTCTCTTTGGGGTGGTTTTTCTGTATGGGCTTTGCTTGGTGGATGGTTGCTGCTCAATATCGCAGCCTATGGACTCGACCAAGACATGACTCAGCGTGCTTTAACTTGCAAAAGTGTCCAAGAGGCACAAAAGTCGATGATGTTAAGTATCTATTTAACGATCCCTGTGGCAGTACTCTTCTTGATCATCGGACTACTGCTCTATCTTTTTTACCATCATGTAGATTCTACGGCGATCAACCAAACTTTTGAAGGGGAGAAGATCACGATCTTTATGTACTACATCTTGCATGAGATGCCCGAAGGGATGCGTGGATTGGTCACCGTAGGCGCAGTAGCCGCTGCACTCTCTTCTTCAAATTCAGTCTTAGGTGCGATGTCCTCTGTGGCAGTAGAAGATCTCTATAAGCCATGGAAATTAAAACGATCAAACGTTGATGAAAAGCATTTTGTCAACGCGGGGAAATGGAGCGTTATTTTGTTTGCCGTAGCGCTTTCTTTGATGGCTATGCTTTCATACTATTGGCAACGTTATACTGCGCTGCCATTGCTTAGTTTTGCTTTGGGGGTAATGGCGTTTGCTTATACAGGCTTGCTTGGCGTATATGGTGCCGCTCTCTTCACGCAAAGGGGTAATACGGGTACTGTACCTCTAGCTTTTTTGGGTGGATTTAGTACGGTGTTGTTCTTGCAACCTTATGTTTTTGGGGTGGAGATCGGATTTGCATGGCAGATGATCTTAGGAACGATGGTGTCATTTGGGGTGATGCTAACAGGTAAAAACAATGGATAGATCACTTTATATAGGGGTGATGTCAGGCACATCATTAGACAGTGTCGATGTGGTGCTTTGCAAGATCGACACAGAGACTTGCGAACTTTTGCACTCTTTAGAGTATCCGATGCCATCGTCACTGAAAGCATCGGTGCTAGAAATGATAAACGGGAGCCATCCTCTTGTCGCAGTAGGGGAGCTAGACCATCGTTTGGGGATCCTTTTTGCCGATGCAGTGCTGGCTTTACTCGAGTGCAACCAGATCGATCCCAAAGAGGTGAAAGCGATCGGACTGCATGGGCAAACACTCTGGCACGCTCCGCAGGCAACACATCCATTTACGATGCAGTGGGGTGATCCTAACATCATCACAGTCAAAACAGGGATTCCTGTCGTGGCTGATTTTAGACGAAAAGATGTCGCTTTGGGTGGGCAAGGTGCTCCTTTTGCTCCTGCCTTTCATAAGTTTATATTTAAACATATAGGATCAGCCACAGCAGTGGTAAATATCGGCGGGATGGCAAATATTACCCTATTGGATGATCTTCTTATCGGTTACGATACTGGATGCGGAAATGTTTTGATGGACAGCTGGATTCGGCAGCATAAAGGTATCGATTTCGATAAGGATGGTGAATGGGCAAGAGAAGGAAAGGTGGACACTCTGTTGCTAGATGCGATGATGTCAGATCCGTATTTTTCACAAAATTATCCCAAAAGTACAGGAAGAGAAAAGTTTAATGAAGCCTGGCTAGAAGAGAAACTTACCCGACGAAAGGGTGCTGTATGTTCATTCGTTTTAGAAGAAGATGTACAACGTACACTCTTGGAGTGCACGGCATTAAGCATTTCTCATGAAGTGTTAAAATTTGAGAGAGAGCATCTCATTCTTTGCGGCGGCGGTGCTAAAAATCATTTTCTTGTGGAGCGCATTAAACATCTACTTCCTTCTGTAGAAGTAACCATAGCACAAAATGCCGATGATCTGGAAGCGATGCTGTTTGCATGGTTGGCATACAAACGGTTGCACAAAGAAAAGGTCGAGCTCAAAGCGGTCACAGGAGCCAAAACAAATACAATCTTAGGTGCTATCTATGAATAAAATCAAAACATGGTTAAAAAAGATCGGGTGCGAGGGAACCCTTACACCTATAACATCGGATGCGAGTCTACGCAAATACTACAGGCTTACAGGTGCGCTTCATAGCGGTGTAGTGATGGACACTTCGGCACAAAAAGAGTCTTTATCGCCATTTATACAGATCGATCATCATTTGTATGAAGCGGGTGTCAGAACAGTGAAGATCAACGCTTTCGACCTTGAACAGGGATTTGCTTTTTTGGAAGATCTTGGGGATCGTCACTTGGCGAATGTAGCGAGAGATGATTTTGACTACTATTATACTAAGGCGATCGATACGATCGTTAAGATGCAACATACTTCTACGGAGGGACTCCCACTTTATGATGAAACATTTTTACGTTTTGAGATGGATTTGATGCAAGAGTGGTACTTGCAAAAGTATCTTGGTATAACGCTCACAGAACAACAGCAAACAACTCTCAATGAGAGCCTCTCTTTCATAACGGCTGAAGTACTGGCGCAACCAAACGGTCTTTTTGTTCATAGGGATTACCATTCACGGAATTTGATGATCGGGTGCAGTGATGAGATCGTAGTCATCGACTTTCAAGATGCGAGAGTGGGGGCTGTGACGTATGATCTCGTTTCACTGTTGCGAGACGTATATGTAGAGCTTGATCCGGCTGATGTGACACGGCTTGCGTTGCATTTTAGAGATATCAAAGGGTTGAATGTGGACGACGAAACGTTTATGCGCTGGTTTGACTTTATGGGATTGCAACGGCATATCAAGATACTCGGTATCTTTGCAAGGCTTTCGCTTCGAGATGGGAAAGATGGGTATTTAAAAGATATCCCTTTGACACTAAAATATATTTTGAAGACCGCTCAAAAATATCCTGAGACACAACCCCTAGGGAGATTATTAGGAGCAGTTGCATGAAAGCGATGATACTTGCAGCAGGGCTTGGGACGCGGATGAGACCGCTGACTGACACTACGCCGAAACCACTTTTAAAAGTAGGTGGAATACCTCTGATCGTTTGGCATATTGAGCGTTTGGCGCATGACGGTATCACTGAGATCGTGATCAATGTGGCACACTTGGGAAATCAGATTATGGAAGCGTTAGGTGATGGTTCCCAGTGGGGTGTCAAGATCACCTACTCAGATGAACGTGATGAAGGAGCATTGGAGAGTGCAGGGGGGATAGTGAAAGCATTGCCTCTACTTGGAGATTCGTTTTTAGTAGTAAATGGTGATATCTGGACTGATTACGATTTTCAAGATCATAGAAAGCTTGGGGAGGGGATATTAGCCCATTTGGTGCTCGTACCAAATCCAGAACATAACCCCGAGGGGGATTTTGCTTTAAATGGGCATCAAGTGATCGACCAAAAGGCGTACACCTTTTCAGGGATAGGTTATTATTCTTCAGAGCTTTTTAAGGATGTACCTTATGGCAAATCAGCCCTTGCACCACTTTTGCGTAAAGCGATGAAAGAAGGGAGAGTGACAGGAGAGCTTTATGAGGGTGAATGGCTCGATATAGGTACGCCGCAAAGACTGGAACTGCTAAATGCGGAGTTGGTAAATAGGTACTAAAGCTTTTCCAGATACTTCGCCACACCATCTTCATCATTAGAGTGTGGAAGTATGATGTTGGCTACAGCCTTCACTTCTTCTAGCGCATTGGCGACTGCGACAGAAGTGCCGGCGAGCTTGAACATCTCTATATCATTGACACTGTCTCCAAAAACGGTAACATCGCTTGGATCACGACCCAAATACGCTAATACTTTTTTTAAAGCATGTGCCTTGTCCCCTTCTGGGTGAAGGATGGTAAGGAAGTATCCATCAGAATATTTCTCTGGAGAGAGTTTGCATTCTATGGCATCAGCAAATACCCTTTTGAGTTCATCTGTAAGAGGTTTGAGTGTCTGAAAGTCCCCAAAATAAACGATCTTTAAGTTCATTTCAAGCGTTTTGTTCTTTGGATTGTAGTGCAGTCTTGGATCGTTTTGATACCCTTGAAGTACGAACTTTTGGTGTTCGTTGAGTTTGCTTGGATACAGAAAGGTTTCATTCAAATCCATATCTTTTAAACCGATGATAAAAGGTTCTATGCCAAATTTTAGCCCGACATCAACGATGGCATCACCCAATGATTTGTCAATGGTTTTGATATCGATGAGCTTTTTCTCTGGTGTGACGATCATCGTGCCGTCAAGCAAGATCATCGGGGCTTCAAGGTGGAGTTTTTCTAAAAACGTTTGTGTTTTTTGAAAGCTTCTTGCCGTAGCGACAGAGAGGATGGCATTTTGTCTCATTTTATTCCATATTTTCGCACTAAATTCGCTAATGGTTTGATCTGTTCGCAAAAAGGTATGGTCTAAGTCTGTAATGAAAATCGGTTTATTTGGATGCGCCATTAACTTGCAAATCCGCTTTTGAAATTTTCTTTCGCCTGCACGATCGCTTTTTGCTTCTCTTTGCGATGCATATCTTTTTCGACAAATATCTTTTTGCGGGTGACAGGGTCCATCTCTGTGTAGTACATCACTGCGGAGTAGGTGCCTGGAGTCGGGGTGAAGACTTGTGCCTGTTCAGGGTTCATCTTTAGCTCATGTGTGGTAAAACGTTTAAGCTCATGCATATCTTGTTCGGTGCATCCAGGGTGTGCAGCGATGAGATAGTAGGTAAGAAACTGTTTTTTCCCCATATCTTTGTTGAGCTTATCATAGAGTTTTTTGAAATCTATCAGCGTTTGTTTCCCTGGTTTACCCATAAGGTCAAGGACATGTTGTTGTGTGTGTTCTGGTGCAACTTTCATCTGCCCTGAGATATGATGTTCTACTAACTCTTTAAGGTAAGAGTACCCTTTGCGTTTATCTTCGTTGATCAAGTCATACCGTATTCCAGACGCAACAAATGCCTTTTTGATCCCTTCGATGTTCCGTACCTGCTTCATCATCCCGATCACGCGTGTATGGTCTGGTTTCATCGAGGAGCAAAGGTGACGAGAATCGACGCAGCGTTGGTGATCGCAGGTACCGAGTTTGAGCTTTTTGTTGCATTCGTAGCCATACATATTGGCGGTGGGTCCGCCTAGATCGGAGATGATCCCTTTGAAATCTTTGTATTCTTTAAACTTGATTGCTTCTTTGACGATAGAGCTTTCAGAGCGTGTCCGTATGGTGCGTCCTTGATGTACACCGATGGCGCAAAAGTTGCACTCTCCCCAGCATCCTTGATGGGTCATAATCGAAAACTTGATCGTCTCCAAACACTTGACTTTCCCTTCAGGATGATGATAAGGATGCAATTCTCGGGTAAAAGGAAGGGCTGAAACTTCATCCATCTCGCTTTCATTGAGATAATCGCAGGGAGGGTTTTGTATAGCGTAACGGGTATCCACTTTTTGACACAACCCTTTTGCTGAGATCGGATCGTTGTTATCATAAAAAAGATCAAAAAGATCGATATATTTCTCTTTATTATCGAGGCATTCTTGATGCGAAGGGAGTTGTCTGAAATCTTCTACCGGCTCTTTACTGATGTAGCAAAGCCCCCGTATAGCTCTCCACTCTTTGCCTTTATCAAGTGCATCGGTCAATTCTCGTACCGCTTGTTCGCCCATACCGTAGACGACGATATCTGCTTTGGAGTCAAAAAGGATCGGTTTTCTTAGTTTATTCGTCCAATAATCATAGTGCGTGACACGACGCAAAGAGGCTTCGATGCCACCTAACACTATGGGGGCAGTCTCTTTAAAATATTTTCGTATGAGGTTCGTATAGACGAGCACTGCGCGGTCAGGGCGTTTGGTATTTTTCCCGCCAGGGGTATAGTCATCCGAGTTTCTGAATTTTTTAGTCGCAGTATAATTCGCTACCATAGAGTCGATGCTCCCGCCACTCACCCCCCAATAGAGTCTAGGCTCTCCCAAACGTTTGATATCTTTGTCGCTTTCCACATCGGGTTGCCCGATAATACCGACTTTGTATCCAAGCTTTTCGAGCATGCGCCCCACGACGGCTACGCCAATAAAAGGAGAATCGATATAGGCATCTCCAGAGATGAGTATCACATCACACTGAACCCATCCAAGGGCATCCATCTCTTGTCTTGTAGTGGGGAGAAAACCCTTGGTCAAAGAAAGGTCTAGTTTACTCATAGCGTGCCTTAGGTCAAATGATCCCGTATTATATCCAAACTATCACGCGGTTAACTTCTTCCCTGTGATGAGTAGAGGAAAGTATTTGATCATCCATACGATAAACACAAAACACCATGCGACGACAGAGAGTGTAAAAAGTAGTGAAAAGTTTGATTGTAAAGCGGCTGCAAAGGAGGTAAAAATACGAAGAAACACCACAACTTGCGTCGTATAAAAAAGCCGTTGTGTCCATCTGTCTGCTTCCATTTTATTTCCAGAATGTCCTAGTGCCACACGTGTGGCAAATCCTATGAGTACTGTGAAAGCAAATCCCAACATCAGTACATGAATATCCAAAGAGAGGAAGTTCACATCAAATATCCATGCGATCAAGTTGGTAACCCCACCTAGCACAAATGAAACAGGTATCCAATAAAGGCCAATCTGAAGGATGAAAAGAAGGGGATTTGGTTCGGGAAACGAAAATCCCCACTGGCGTATCTGATTTGCGATAAGATAGGCTAAAATAAAATCGATGATCAATGCACTATGTAGCCAGAGACTATCGAGCACAATATGGATCGCCAGAAGAAAGAAGATATCTCTTAAAAGCGTTTTATTTTTCTCGCTAAAAGAGTGAGAGAAGAAAGGTATCATCCGTTGCGCGACAGAAAAAATCAGTAAAAAGAGATAAAGATAGATCGCTATTTCAATGGCAAGAAAATTCAATGGAGCATTAAACACTGTAGAGAAGATAAAAAAGAGATGCGAGAATACTCCAAAGCCCATCGCAACGATCATCCAAAAGCTATCTTGGATGTCATTGAGATGAGAATTTCTATAGATATTTAGCAATATTAAAAAGCCCATGAAGTGTCCTACCCATAAAATTCCCATCCCTACAGCAGAGAGGAAAGCACTCACTATCGTACCTAAAAGAAAGAGGATTGCCCCTAGATAAAAAAGACCAAACACGCGTAAATACACCTCTTGTTCTATCGCTTTGGTAGAAGTAAATTTCGAAAATGTCGTAAATAAAAAACCTAAAAATAACGGCGTAAAGAGAAGATAGGTCAATCCATACAAATGAAACGAGATAGGCGATATCGAAAGAAAAATTTCTTTTTGGTATGCTAAGGCAAACACTGCCATCGTGACAACGGCATTGATAAATCCCAGAACAAAAAAAGGTTGGTGCGGCTGAGAGAAAAAATAGGTTTGTTTGGTATTTTTTCTAAATTGTAAATCCATTTTTATTCTTTCCTTTTGCGGTCTTTAAAGTATTTTATATATAGTACTAAAATATACTAAATCAATGATACACTGTTCAAATGGTTTTTACTTATCTTCTAAAGGAGTGTTTTATGAAAGTCGCGCTTACTGGAGCGAGCGGTTTTGTGGGGACAAAACTTCAAACCCATTTTGACGATGTGGTGATCATAGAGAGAAATGAGAGTGTTACGCAGATAGTAGAGAAGTTGCGAGACGTAGAAGTGGTGGTGAACTTAGCCGGAGCACCGATCATCAAACGTTGGAACGAAGCGTATAAAAGCATTCTGATGCAAAGTCGGATTGAGAGCACAAAACGCGTTGTAGAAGCGATCCATCAGACACAAGTCAAACACTTCATCTCCACTTCTGCTATAGGTATCTATCCGAGTGACCGACGGTGCGATGAGGGATGTACGCAAATCGCGGATGATTTTTTAGGAGATTTAGCACAAAGATGGGAGGCAGAAGCATTGCGGTGCAACAAGCCCACCACCATCTTGCGTTTTGGTGTTATTTTAGGTAAAGAGGGGGGTGCATTGGCAAAAATGTTGCCACCTTTTCAATGGGGTGTAGGTGGGGTGATAGGTGATGGCAAAATGATGACAAGTTGGATCGATATAGATGATCTAGTGGGCATCTATGATTTTGTAATCCAAAAAAAGATAACTGGTATTATCAATGCGGTTTCACCTTATCCAGTCAACAACCAAACTTTTACGAAAGCTTTGGGAAATGTACTCCATCGTCCCACAATCTTTCCTTTGCCAACGTTGATTTTGCGTCTCATTTATGGTGAAGCGAGTTCAGTGCTGACTGATTCGAAAGAAGTGTATCCACGCAGACTCACCGAAGAGGGATTTGTCTTTGATTATCCTACGATTGAGAGTTCACTTTTGCATCAGCTGACAAGATAATATATCAATTTAAAGGCGTTTAATGAATTCGAAAATAGCATCATTGATCCATGAGATCGAGGAGATGAAAAAACAGTTATCTCAAGAGATAGACGAACACAACAAAAATACCACTTACGAGATACACAACGGTTATGTAAAATTTCAACAAGATGTGTTGGAGAGACAAAGAGAAAACATGAAGCATCTTTTGGTTTACTTTAAAGAAGTGCCACTGATCCATTTTCTGGTAGCGCCACTTATTTACGCGATGGTGATACCAGCAATTTTTTTAGATATGATACTTTTTGTTTATCAGCAGGTTGTGTTTAGGGTGTTTAAATTTCAATTCATTAAACGAAGTGACTATATCGTGTATGATCGTCATTTTTTGCAGTATCTCAATCCTGTGGAAAAACTCAATTGTATTTATTGCTCCTATTTTAACGGTTTGATGCACTATGCCGCGGCGATAGCCAGCAGAACAGAGTTTTATTTTTGCCCCATAGCGTTGTTTCTCCTGTGCCAAACTGAGTTTTGATATCATTTGCAATCAGTGTCGTGAGAGACTCTTTGTCCCTACCATAAGCAAAAGAAAGGTAGGGACCTTGGAGGTCATCAGTTTTTTCAAATATTCCACTTTGGAATCTTTGCTCCACACAAAACATAAACCAGAAGGGTATCGTATCTACAAAGCGTTAGCTAAGATGACGATGCAACCTTTTATCAACCATTTTTTGAAAGAAGATCAACGTCAAGTGTTTATCGTAGGAATCGATGAAACCTTAAAGAGTGGTTATGCCCATGTAGCCTTACTGACCCATGCGATGAAGGATCAACAGTGTGT
>JBEARN010000030.1:0-12880 GCA_041163165.1 Pseudomonadota bacterium | reverse complement strand
CTTACATCAAAACACAAACGAATGCAAAAGTGCTACTCGCATTAAAAGGGTACGCTTTATGGAAAAGCTTTCCGCTTATCAAACCTTATCTTAATGGGTGTTGTGCGAGTGGCTTACATGAAGCCAAACTCGCCCATGAAACATTTGCCAAAGAGGTCCATACCTACTCCCCTGCTTTTAAAGAAGAAGAGATAGAAGAGATCGCGACCATTTCACACCATCTTGTATTTAACTCTCCCTCACAATTTAAACGATTTGCTCCTAAAGCCAAAGAAGTCAATCCACATCTCTCTTTGGGACTTCGTGTGAATCCAGAATATTCAGAATCTCCTAAAGAGATCTATAACCCATGCGGTCTTTACTCAAGACTTGGGACAACCTTAGAAAATATGGATGAGACGATTTTGAACCAATGCGACGGTTTGCATTTTCATGCACTTTGCGAACAAGATAGCGGTGCACTTGAAAATGTGCTGCAAAACTTTGAGAAAAAATTTGGGGCTTACATCTCTCAAATGAAATGGATCAATTTTGGGGGAGGACACCACATTACCCG
Organism: Pseudomonadota bacterium; assembly: GCA_041163165.1. Classification (GTDB taxonomy): domain Bacteria; phylum Campylobacterota; class Campylobacteria; order Campylobacterales; family Sulfurovaceae; genus Sulfurovum. The sequence continues at coordinate 12,324 of JBEARN010000030.1, read as the reverse complement.
AGAAGGGTATGATGTGGAAAAACTGATCCAACTTATCCAAGACTTTAAAGCAAAATATGAGGTAGAAGTTTATCTCGAACCTGGAGAAGCGATAGGATGGGAAACCGGTACGCTAGTGGCTACTGTACTAGATATCGTCCATAATGGTATCGATATCGCTATCTTGGATACTTCAGCCGAAGCACATATGCCAGACACGATCATCATGCCTTACCGTGCAGAAGTAAGGGATGCAGCAGAGGCAGGAGAGAAAGCATATACTTATCGTCTGTCAGGTAATACCTGTCTGGCTGGTGATATCATGGGAGATTACAGTTTTGATGCACCGCTAAAGATAGGAGACAAGATCATCTTTGAAGATCAGATGCACTATACGATGGTGAAAGGGACTACATTCAATGGGGTAAAACTACCTGCTATCGCTATACTTCGAAAAGATGGAAGTGTCGAAGTGGTACGCGAATTTGGGTATGAAGATTTTAAAAATCGCCTCTCTTAACGAAGTAAATCTTTCACGCTTTCCAAAGGATCTTTCCCCTCTTCTATCATCGCATACACTTCACGCGCGATAGGAAGATAGATCTCTTTCTCGGTGGCTATTTTATGGATCGCTTTAGCGGTAGGAACCCCCTCTGCTACTTCTCCCAACTCATCCAAAATCTCATCCATCGGTTTTCTTTGTGCAAGCCCCAATCCTACACGATAGTTACGAGAAAGTGTAGAACTCGCGGTTAAAAACAGATCTCCTGCACCGCCCAGAGAGAGAAAGGTATCAGTTCTTGCACCAAAGGCTTCTCCAAAACGTGTCATCTCGACCAAACCTCGCGAGATAAGTGCTGCTCTGGCATTATTTCCCAATTTGAGTCCATCGCAGACACCCCCAGCGATAGCGATCACATTTTTATACGCACCAGCCACTTCTGCACCTATGACGTCACCATCCACATACCCTTTGATAAACGATGGAAGTGCTTCGGCATATTTTTTTGCCAACGCCTGATTTGTCGAACTGATCTTTAGTGCTGTAGGCAAGGACTGTTGCACTTCTGCTGCAAAAGAAGGTCCAGAGATAAAAGCCAATCGTTCAGGAGAGACAAATGCCCCATATACTTCATTGAGAAACGCGCCGGTAGTTGTTTCGATCCCTTTAGCAGCAACCAATATCTTTTGCCCATGATCGACAAAATGGGTTTGCATCCATTCTCTTACAAATTGCGCAGGAATGGTTAAAATGAGGTATTCATATTTCAATGCTTCTTCAATCGAAACAAAATTTTCTATATCTTTATGATGGCGAGAAGAGATCACGACACTATTTTTTTGCTTCAATGCATGGTAAAGGGCTTGACCCCATTTGCCTGCCCCGATAATCGCTATATCCATCACTACTCCTCTAGTACTTTCTCTTTTAACAAAAGTTTAAATGCTTTTAATTTTTCCATCTCTCCCATCGTCACAATGATATCTCCGACATCTATCTTATGGTTTACCCCAGCCGTAATGAAGATAAAATTATCTCCCAACTCCACATCGATCATCCCGAGCAACAACACACCAAAATTTGAAAAATCGATGTCATCCGTCATTTTACCGATCAAAAAAGAACCTTCAGGAATGGTCATCTCTTTAAATCCTATACCATTTTTAGACATCACAAACTCTTCAAGCAATTTCGTGACAACGGGTCTATTGAGAATATTATGTATTTTATTGGCAGAAACTTCATAAAGGTCTATCACTTTATTGGCACCTGCCATTTGCAACTTTTTTGTCGTATGTATCGAGTCAGAGATCGATAAAATGTACGCTGTTTTAAACAGTGAACGTAACGAGAGTGTTAGAAAAACATTGAGATGTTCATCATCCATCACACAAACCAATTTTTCATACTTTTCTGCTTCCAAAGAATGCAACGCTTCATCTTTGGTCACATCTATCCATAACCCATTTAAACCATCTTTCAATGCGTCTTGGTAAAACCGCTCATTACTCTCTACTACCGTAACGGTAAATCCTGCATTCATTAATCCAAATACGATCGATTTTCCATGATTTCCATAACCAAAAAGTAGTATATCCTGCGCCATTATCTACCACCGCCGTATTGTTTTTTAAAATAATCCAAACTAATCTGACGTCCCATAACCAACAACACATCATGTGGACGTAAACTTTCTGTTTGGGGAGGGTTAAACATGAAACTCCCCCCTCTCTCTATACCGATAAAAAGGAGTTTAAAGCTTTTAAATCCAAGCTCTTGGATCGTCTTACCTGCGATCGAATCGTATTCATATACATAAAGTTCGTCGATACGGGCGATATTTTTCCCTGTCAAGATCGCATGGATCGCTTTGTACATCGCCGGTTTTGTGATCGCTGTATGTATCATGGTATGTGCAACTGTGTTGGGTTGCAGAATATGGTCCGCCCCCGCATGCTGAAATTTGCTCACCATACTTTCACTGCTTGCCCTTGCAATCACTCTAATGTCAGGAGAAACACTCTTTGCATTAAGGGTAATATAGATATTTTCAACATCACTTGATGTCAAACAAAGAAGTGTGATTTTCGCATGTTTGGTATTGAATTTGCTCAATGTTTCATAACGACTTGCATCATCTTGAATCACATGATAACCATCTTTTTTAGCTTGCTCCACCTTGCTAAAAGAGTTATCCAAAATAATATAATTTTTCAATTCCTCTTCGTTTTGCCGAAGAAACATTTTCGTCAATTGACCGTACCCGCAAACGATCAAAAAAGAGTCACTTTTATTGACCTGATCGATGATACGATTTTCTTTCAACTCATTTAACTTTTCTGAAAATGCAGAGACAATCACTGAAGTCGCAAAAGAAATCATCCCAATCCCAGAGATGATCACTAACATCGAAATACTTTTTCCTTGTGCTGTCACAGGTGAAATATCTCCATATCCTACAGTAGAAATCGTCACCAAAGCCCAATAAATCCCGTCAAAAAGTGTTTCGATCTCAGGATTTTGTCGCTCTTCAAGAACATAGATCGCTATTCCTGCTGTCATTACGATGAAAAAAAGTAAAAAAAGTAATGTTAAGAGTTCAAACTTTTTGACCGATAACACTTCTGTAAATTGGCGAATACTTTTCGTATATCTTAAAAGTTTCAAAACCCTAAAAAGGACAAAAATACGTAAAATTCGTAATGGTCTATACGCAGGTAATATCGCCAAAAGGTCTATGAGTGCCGCTGGTGTCACCATATACATCCATTTTTCAATCAACCCTTTTTTGAGTGCAGACATAAGAGAAAAATCTCTTTGAAGAAATTCTGCCTCTTTATACTCTTTAACGATCAGTGTACTTACATCATTATGAACCCAGAGCCTTAAAAGATATTCGATACTGAATATCAAAGAAACCAGATAAATATCATAGGCATCTACCCATTCTGGCACAGGATGTTTCACCTCATAGATCAAAATCCCCACGGAGGTAATGATCAAAAAAATGATCGTAAGATCGACATATTTTTTATACGGGTTATTCGTATCATTGAGTAGCGAATCAATAAAGTTTTTAAACACTTTATATTGACTAGAGCCATGAAGAAAAAGAGCAAAAGATAAAAGTATCTGTTTCATTTGCTTCCTTTTAGTTGTATTTTCAACCCAATCGCTGTTTCAATAACTCATTGACTTTTGCAGGGTTTGCGGATCCTTTGCTCGCTTTCATCGTTTGACCTACAAAGAAACCAAAAAGTTGTTCTTTACCGCTTTGATACTCTGCCACTTTCTCTTGGTTGGCAGCTAAAATTTCGTCGATGATCTTCAAAATAGCACCATCATCACTCACTTGAGCCAATCCAAGCTGATCGATTAAAGCATCAATATCGCGAGACTCATTTTCCATCATATAATCTAAAATCTCTTTCCCACCTGAACCAGAGATCGTACCATCAGCAATTTTAGAAACCAATATTCCTAATATTTTTGCTTCTATAGGAGAATCTTCTATGGAAATACTCGCTTTATTCAAACGTCCAAGAAGCTCAGAAGTCAACCATGTTACTGCTGTTTTTGCTACCGCGCCATGCTCCAACATCTCTTCAAAATACTTAACGAGTTCAACAGAAGCGGTAATCACATGCGCATCATAAGATTTGATCCCAAGCGCTTCAACATAACGCTTCACTTTGGCATCAGGAAGCTCAGGCATAATTTTTGCTTCGGCTACCATCTCTTCTGTTACCACCAGCGGACGAAGATCAGGATCTGGAAAATAACGATAATCCGCCGCTTCCTCTTTCCCTCTCATCGATTTCGTGACACCTTCATCGACATTCCACAAACGTGTCTCTTGATAGATCTCTGTTTCATATACGCCATCTTCATAGGCTTCGGTTTGTCTTTGTACTTCATAGGCGATGGCAGCCGCTACAAATTTGAATGAATTGATATTTTTGATTTCTACTCTCGTGCCAAAAGCTTCTTGCCCTTTAGGGCGAATAGAAACATTCACATCGCAGCGAAATGACCCTTCTTGCATATTGGCATCAGAGATATCGAGGTAACGCACCGTAGCATGAAGTTTTTTCAAATAGGCTACTGCTTCATTGGCACTTCTCATATCTGGCCCTGAAACGATCTCGAGCAATGGTGTTCCTGCACGGTTAAGATCCACTTTCGAATGGTTCCCTTCATGGATATTTTTCCCTGCATCTGCCTCTAAGTGCGCTTGCGTGATACTCACGCGCTTTTGCGTTTCATCATCCAAATCAATCAAAAGTTCACCATTTTGGACGATCGCTTTGGTTAGCTGCGTAATCTGGTACGCTGAAGGGCTATCAGGATAAAAATACGATTTACGATCGAAAATAGATTCATGGTTAACGTCTGCATTCACAGCATATCCAAAACGCATCGCTTTGATCGCTGCTTCTTTGTTCACGACAGGTAAAGCACCAGGAAGAGCCAAACAGGTCGGGCAAGTATTTTTGTTTTGATGTTCCGCAAAAGAGGTAGGACAGGCACAAAAGAGTTTTGTTTTTGTATTGAGTTGTACATGGACTTCAAGACCAATAACGGTTTCAAACATAGTAAATATCCTTCATTGACAAGTAAGGAAGATTATAGCGTTTTGCTTATTTGAGAGAGTTTATGGCTCGATGATGGATCGTTTGATCCTTAGAAAAGTGGAGGGTTAAGCTTACTTTTCTACGGTATGATATTCGAGTAACTTTTCGAGTAAGATTGTTTGCTTTTTAGCTTCAGTCAATCTCTCTTGTGCCGAGATAAAATGCTCTAGCAACAAAACAGATACAAAACCGGGGATCATCCCTATACACGCAAACAAAAAGGCTAAGATCAGATTTTCAGGAAAAAAAGCGGTAAAAGAGGTAACCGCTCCGAGCAATACCATCGCCCAAGCGATCCCCAAAAGGAAGTTGACCACAAAACTTAAAAAAGGGTTTTGCAGTCTCATAAAAACTCTATAGTGTTAAAGATTAATGGTCTTCTTCCATTGCTACAGCACCAGCAAGGTAGACATAGATAAGGATCATAAATACAAACGTCTGAAGCAATGCAGAGAATGTCAAAAGAAGGTACGCAGGAAGTGGCGCGATAAATGGCACCAGCATCAAAAGTACCCATAAGAAAAGGTCATCCCCTTTGATATTTCCAAACAACCTGAATGAAAGGGAAATGATTCTGGAGATGTGAGAAACGATCTCGATCGGAAACATCAATGGAGCCAAAAGTTTTACAGGGCCAGCAAAGTGTGCAAAATAAGTGATGAAACCATTTTTTCTGATCCCTTCAAAGTTATAATAAAAGAACACCAAAAGTGCCAATGGCAATGTCACATTAATGTTTGATGTTGGAGATTCAAATCCAGGAATGATACCGATGACGTTTGATACAAAAATAAAAAGCCCAACTGCTGCTACAAGTGGAAGATACTTTCTTGCAAGCTCTTCACCAATGACATCTTTACCCATAGCGATCACACCGCCAAGATATGCTTCCATCACGTTTTGCGTACCAGTTGGTACCGCATTAAGACTCTTTGTTGCCATTTTTGCAATGACCAAGACAATCACAGCAACCAAAACAAGATGCCCTACAAACATCATCTCCCCATGTCCTAAAATAGCACCAAGGTAAGTAAATACACCTTCCATTCAAACATCCTCTTTTAAGTAATTAATTGCCGGGATTATACCCTTTTAGAGCTTAAAAAGCAGCAGCTAGAGACTTTTTTCCTGCCCCAAACGGTAGAGTGCAAAATCATATTTTACAGGATCATTTTTATCAAATCGACGCAATGTTTTTGTGAGTTCCAAACTTGCTTTCATATCATAACTTTTACGCTTTAAAAGCCCTAATTTTCTTGAAACATGAAAGGTGTGTGTATCTAAAGGCATCAGCAAATCTTTCGTAGATATTTTACTCCAAAGTCCCATGTCTAAAGCATCTTTTCTTACCATCCATCTTAAATACATCATATACCGCTTATACGTTCCGGCACTCTGTATCTTTTGCGGTATCGTACCGATAAGAAATCGATATCCTCCACTTTCATGAGGATAGACCTCTTCCAACTTTTGAATAAAGTGCCACAACCCATCTAACACATTCTCTTCTTTACGGTACCCTTCGTAAAAAATATCTTCGATAGTTGATTGTTCTTTTAAGCGTTTAAGTGCGATGAAAAGGGCACTGATGTCTTCTGTTTTTTGGAAACGGTAATAATATGGCAAAAGTGATTTTTTGATCTGAACATCACTCACTTCAAGCAAAGTAAAATCCAAACTTTGCAAAAACTTTACGATGTTACCTGCATTGCCATACGCAAACAGGGCACAAATAAGGGCTATGGTTTCATCTTGAAATTGGGAAGCGATCATTAACGGATCGGGTTTATCTAAACAGAGTTCAGTGGTGCAATTTCTTGCATAAACTTCTTGGTCAAGAAGCTTTTGCACTTCTGTAAGTTTCATCGTGATTAAAAAGTAAAATGTTCACCCAGATAGTGTTTACGAACATTTTCATCTTTAGCCACTTCCGCACTTGTTCCAGTCGCTAACATTTCACCGCTTCGCATCACATAAGCTCTGTCACAAATCCCCAATGTTTCGCGCACATTATGGTCTGTGATCAAAATACCCATATCCAGTTCCACTAACTGTTTGATAATATTTTGTATATCAAGAACTGCGATCGGATCTACTCCAGCAAACGGTTCATCCAACAGTAAAAACTTCGGGTTGCCTACCAATGCCCTTGCGATCTCAACCCTTCTTCGTTCTCCTCCGCTCAGACGGATCCCTTTACGGGCACGAATCGGTTCGATATTAAAAATTTCAAGAAGTCTCTCGATACGCGGATAGATCGTTTTTTTGTCAAGCTCTATCGCTTCAGCAGCGATAAGAAGATTCTCTTCCACAGTCAAATCTTTGAAGATACTCGACTCTTGAGGAAGATACCCTATACCAAGTTGCGCCCTAGCACTTAAAGGAAGGTTTGTAATTTCTTTGCCATCTAAAAATACTTTTCCTTCTGTCGCATCGGTCAATCCGCACACCATATAAAATGAAGTGGTTTTCCCCGCGCCATTAGGTCCGAGAAGCCCTACGATCTCCTTACTCTTTACTTCTAGCGAAATATTATGCACGATTTTTGTTTTTTTGATCGATTTAGCAAGGTTTTTGGCTTCAAGTGTATGCATCGTAACGTATCCTATTTTCTCTATTCGTGGTGTATTGTATACTTTCTTCCATTTGAAACAGGTTCTATCTCTATCATCACGACAGGGTAGCCAGCCCCTTCAAAAAACGCCTTCAGTTCATCTGATCCCCATTCGACCAAATGCCATCCCTCTTTTTCAAACTCTTCAAAAAGCCCCATCGCCATAAAATCCTCGTACCCCAAACGGTAAAGATCATAATGATAAAGTGTCTTTCCGTTTTCATCACCGTAACATTGTTGCAACGAAAAAGTAGGCGAAGTGACATCCCCTTCCACCCCTCTTAACTTAGCCAATGCTTGCACCAATGTTGTTTTGCCTGCGGCGAGATCACCTCGCAAAAAGAGGATAGCATGCAAAGGTAAGTGTGCCTCCAAATATTGGCTAATTTGATCTAACTCTTGCAATGAAGCGATGATTTCCTTTGTCACTTTAACCCTTCGAAAGTGATTGACTGAAACGGGCGATACGCTGCAAATGCTCACTTGCTATCCCACTATCTAGCCCCTCTTTTGCCATCGCTATCCCTTCAGAGATATCGCGTACATTTCCTGCAACAAAAAGTGCAAAAGCTGCGTTCAGTAGGACTATATCTCGCTTGGCTCCTTTTTCTTTTCCAGAAAAAATATCACGTGTGATTTGGGCATTTTGAGATGCATCTCCCCCTAAAATAGCTTCTTTAGGAGACAAAGTAAACCCAAAAGCTTCAGGGTTAATCTCCCCTTCCAAAATACGACCGTTCTCCACATAAGCAAAAGAAGAACGTGTTGCCAAAGAGATTTCATCCATCCCGTCATGGCTGCTCACTACGCACGCCCGTTTCGCACCAAGCTCTACCAACGCATCTGCCATACGTTTCACATAACTTGGATCAAATACACCAATAAGATATTTCTCGGCACCTGCGGGATTGGTCAATGGTCCTAAAATATTAAAAATGGTTCGATGCTCGATCGATCTTCGTATCGGCATGATGTGCTTCATCGCGGGATGATGGTCTGTAGCCGGGAAAAAACAAAATCCCGTCTCTTCAAGCATTTTGATTTTATGATCTAACGTCAGATCAAGATTGATCCCAAGCGATTCAAGGACATCGGTTGAGCCTGAATTGGATGTGATGCTTCGATTGCCATGTTTGGCAATGACACATCCTAATGAAGCCAAAAGAAGTGATACTGTAGTCGAGATGTTAAAACTTCCACTTTTATCGCCACCTGTACCGACAATGTCTATCGCTTTTTCTTTCATCGCATCGGGTAAAGAGAGTTTGATCGCATGCTCACGCATCACTGAAGCAGCCACGGCGATCTGACTACCAGTTTCCCCTTGTTGATAAAGATTAACAAGAAACTGCCGCGCTTCTTCTGCCCCCATTTCATTATGAAACAATCTTTCGAACTGCATTTTGATATCCATCACTCTTCTCCTTCACTCAACTCTTCGACGTACAGTTCTTTTTGTGTTTTAGGGATCGTTTTTGTCGTGGGAATTTGTAAAACTTTGTAAGACTTGGGACCTTTAAGGTATTGGATCGTCACTACATCACCGATCATGACACTTTTAGACGCTTTAGCGGGTAGTCCATTGACTAACACAACGCCACTCTTTAACATATCGGTAGCCACGGTTCTACGCTTCACTACATTCACAGCAGACAACCATTTATCAACACGCATACAAAAACTCCCTATATAATCACACTAGTGTGCCTTGCCACGGCGAACGCCCTTGAAAACGAAGTGTTTCGAGAGCCGTGACGACTTTTGCCTACTTTTCTAGAAAAGTAGAAAGAAAACCCAAAGTATAAACAGAGTTATTAGCTACTAAGAGATGTTATTGCTTGAACATCTCCTCAGCGATCTTCGCCTCCATCACACCTTTCATCGTAAGCTGTCCTTGAGAGATATACTGCTCCTCTTCGAGCATCTTAAACACAGATTTACACTCTTTCATGTCAAACATCGATGTATCGACTAGCATCTGCTGGATATCTTCCATCGTCTCATCTGGCTTTTTTTGCATCATAGCGAGAAGACACACGCGCTCTACAACATTCTCTTCATTCATGCTTAGTGTAAATCCGCATTGAGTTTCACTTCTCTGGTGCTTCTTCTAGCAGTGATCTCACCTGTTAAAGAGTTTTGTCTAAAGTGAATGCCATGAAGCCCCTGAAGCTCTTCCCCTTTAAAGATTTCTTTCGATCCCAATGAAACTCCAGGATTTGCTCCGACGATCTTCGCCAATTCATCTGAAGAGATCTTCACTTTCGTCCCCGCCAAGATCGTAATACCCGCATCCACAATACACCCATCACCAAGTGGGAGCCCAGTAACAGAGTTAGCGCCAAGGAGCGTATTTTCTCCTATGGTGACAGGATTGCCGTCTGTACCGGAAAGGACACCCAGAATACTCGCTCCGCCGCCGACATCAGAGCCTGCACCCACGATCGCAGAAGAAGAGATACGCCCTTCTACCATGACTGGACCTAAAGTCCCTGCATTAAAGTTGATATAAGAGGCACCTGGCATCACTGTCGTACCCGCAGCAAGTTGCGCCCCCATGCGTACTTTAGAAGCATCAAGGACACGCGTATTGTCCGCAGGGATAATATGTTGAAGGTATCTCGGAAATTTATCGACACTGTCTACGGCTGGATAGCTGCCATTCAGCTTCATTTCGATCTCATGCTCTCTGAGATAATCGAGCTCATAAGGTGTGTTTTCTACCCATGCGACGTTAGACAAGATCCCAAATGCTCCATTGAGGTTGATTCCTCTTAATGGTGCTTTGCTCAAAGAAAGGGCATAGAGTTTGAGGTATACGGCTTCGACACTTTGTGGTGCCGCATCTTCAAACAAGAAAACGATTCTAAAGTTTTTACCGATATCATCCATGTGCGCCAATGTTTTCACCACTTGGACATTTTTATGTGCATCTCCTGTCGCTTCTGCAACATAAGGTGCAAAAGCCGCCATCGCATTTTGTACAAAATTGTCATTGATCGTTGCCACAAACTCAGTTCCGGAAAAGTCAACGTCGCATTTAGCTTCTTGTAATGCTTTGATAAACACTGCTGCCGATCCAAAATTTTCTTTCCAATTGATCAATCCGAAGTTTGCTTGAAGTATCTTTTCTGCATTTTTTTGACCCCTATCTACCCTTGCGATACCAAATGCGATAGGCTCTTTATATCCTGCTTGTGAAGTCACTTCTGCGACCAATGCCTTAAATGCTTCTGTACTCGTTACTGCTTCTATAGCCATACTTTCTCCTAAAAATCGATTGAATTAATGTAAGGCGATTATACTCGATTTTCTTTAAACGTTTTGTACCGTACCCATGATCTTGAACCAATCTCGCGAAAAATGTTTCTGTATATAGGCTTCATCATGCGGCACAAAACAATGGGAGCAGTCATGATGGATCGCATTTTCCGAAACAAAAGTTGCCCCCTCTTTTGAACCGATCGTGCATCGGCTGTAAACGATTTTTTCTCGCTCTTTTGCCAATCCTGAATCATCAAAATGAAAATGGGGGCAGGCGCAAAGATAACAGTTTAGATCTTCTATGTCATGGCACTTTTTATTTTCTCCGTAAAGAAGACAAAAATCAGGCTCTTTCTCTACCATATTCTCAAACCGAAAATACGCTATCACCTCCTCATCACTGAATCTTGTTAGTTTTTGCATAAGGGCACGATGTTTGTTTCCATGGGCGATAAACCATTCTTTATATGTCATTTGGATCCTTTGATTTCATAATTTTAGCCAAATATAAGTACAATCCGCTCATGAAAAAATACCTTAGAGGCTACAAGAAAAACTATTTTTCACTTGCTGTGATCGCGATGTACTCTACATTGGCAAAACTATCATGGATAGACAGCAACCTACAATACCACAAAAAAGCCTTTACATACCAAGAATACAAAACCTCCCCTCCTTGTTTCTCTCTTTTTTACTAATTTACCTGTCATCCCGAACTTGATTCGGGATCTCGCACAGATCAACAAATAGATTCTGAACCAATTTCAGAATGACGTTGCTAAACAAGGAATTATCCCATGACAAAAAAGTCACTCAGCCTGATCACGGCTACACTACTATTTACCACACACAACTATGCGGAAGAGAGGCTTGAACTGATTAGTGTGATTTCATCAGCATTAATTGAAACAAATGAAAAAGAAAAAACAAATACGTAAGCTTATAAAAGGAAAAAGACGAGAAGAACTAAAGCAAGCCGGTGCGTACGATGGTCGATTCGCTCCTCGTGTAGAAACACCTAAAAAGAAATATAAAAGAACCAAATACAGAGATTTAGATGAAGAATAGAAAAATAAGATTAATATTTAATTTTGGAATAGGATATTATAGTCACAGGAAAAGAGGTAGCTCTTTAAAACAAAGACATCACCTTCTACTTCCGCTCTTTAAAATCAGTTGGGAATAATAAAGACCTACTTCGGTAGGTTTTTTTATGGAGTTTAGCCTAGAACCATTAGGATACCTGGAATCCAGAACTCTACTCTTGTACTTTTGGCTCCACATAACTTTAAAAATAAATGTCAAAATATTTTCGTAATCAAAACTAATTA
>JBEARN010000029.1:0-13622 GCA_041163165.1 Pseudomonadota bacterium | reverse complement strand
GGTAAAGGTGAAGCTGTAAAATACAACCTCAGAAAATCTGATGTCGCCAAGTCAAATGAACTTGCAGGGGTTGCTGGTAAAATAGAAGGGAAATTCTTCTTGCCACTTCAAGATGGCGATAAGGTAAAAGAGGGAGACTCTATTGTTGAAGTGATCAATGAAGGTTGGTCGGTTCCTAGCCGTATTCCGTTTGCGTCTGAACTTAAAGTGGAGGATGGTGCGCCTGTAACGCAAAATGTGGTTTCTGAGTCAAAAGGACAAGTGAAGTTCTTCTTGCTTAAAGGAGACTACCTTGAAGCAAATAAAGAGATCAAAGAGGGATCAAAAGTGGATCAAAAAGGACTCTTTGCCGTCATTGTAGACGAAAATGGTAGAGAGGCTGCAAGACACTATATCTCAAGAGGATCTGTGATAAAAGTTTCGAATGATGCTATGGTGCAAAGAGGGGATCTTCTTTCTGCTCCAGAAGAAGCGTCTCATGTCGTGATCGCAGAGTGGGATCCATACTCTGAGCCTATCATCGCAGAGCAAAAAGGGACATTGAAGTTTGAAGATATTATCCCAGGGGTAACCGTCATTGAACAGTTTGATGAGATTACGGGAGATACAAGACTTGAACTCAATGAGTATATCCCTGCAGCCTATAAGCCTGCTATTATTCTAGCAACAGAGAGCGGGGAATTGATCCGTTATCAGCTCGATGCAAAAACGGTACTCTTCGTTAAAGATGGTGATACTGTGAGTATAGCCGACATTTTGGCAAAAACACCAAAAGCAGCGATCAAGTCGAAAGATATTACTGGAGGTCTTCCAAGGGTTTCTGAACTCTTTGAAGCAAGACGTCCAAAAGACATCGCGTTGATTGCACAGATTGATGGTGTGGTAAGTTTTGGTAAAGCATTGCGTGGTAAAGAGAGATTGATCATCACAGGTGACAACAACCAAATGACGGAGCAGTTTATTGAGAAAAATAAAACAGTACTTGTGCATTCAGGGGAATACGTGCATGCAGGTGAAAAGCTGACAGATGGGGTAGTCTCAAGCCATGACATCCTTGCAGCACTTGGAGAAAAAGCACTCTATGAATACATCGTTTCTGAAGTCCAGATGGTTTACCGTCGTCAAGGGGTAAATATCTCAGATAAACACATCGAGATTGTGACTTCACAGATGATGAGACAAGTTAAAGTAGTCGAGAGCGGTGATAGTAAATTTATCGCCGGAGATGTTGTCTCTCGCCGTAAGTTCCAAGAAGAGAATATAAATGTACTCAAATTGGGCGGAGAGCCGGCGATCGCAGAACCTATGCTTGTGGGTATCACACGTTCAGCGGTAGGCGCAGATAGTATTATCTCTGCGGCATCATTCCAAGATACGACAAAAGTATTGACCTCTGCATCGATAGCAGGTACGGTCGATATGCTTGAAGATCTTAAAGAAAATGTGGTAATCGGACGTCTTATCCCAGTGGGTACAGGGATGATCGATATCAACGATATTAAAGTTTCTCCAGCAGAATAATCTACAATTTTACACTGTTTTCATCTCAAAATGAAAACAGTGTTCGCTCCCTATAATCCTTATCTTATCGACATCATAAGAAATTATAAAGAATTTTTCAGTATAATACCTCTCCATTTTTCTGTGCTCAAGATATCAGATGAAAGTATTTTTAACCAAAAATGTTTCCATCTGGTGTCAGAATCCAGATTCAATTCAACATAACAAAGAAAGGAACTAATTTGCCTACAATTAACCAATTGATTCGTAAAGAACGTAAAAAGCAAGTGAAAAAATCAAAATCACCTGCGCTCGTAAAATGTCCTCAAAGAAGAGGCGTGTGTACAAGAGTTTATACTACAACTCCAAAGAAACCTAACTCAGCACTTAGAAAAGTTGCAAAAGTAAGATTGACAAGCGGATTTGAAGTCATCTCTTATATCGGTGGTGAGGGTCACAACCTTCAAGAACACTCTATCGTACTTGTAAGAGGCGGAAGAATTAAAGACTTACCAGGGGTTAAATATCACATCGTTCGTGGTGCATTGGATGCTTCAGGTGTGAATGGAAGAACAGTAGCAAGATCTAAATACGGTACAAAAAGACCTAAAAAATAAGTTTAGATTTTAACTAGCGTTTGATCTAGCAATAGATCTAAAAGCAGGTGTTGTCAGTCAACCTTAGGGGACAAGACTTGAGTAAATCAATAAAATAAAAGATTGAAGGAAGAAATATGAGAAGAAGAAAAGCTCCCGTTAGACCGGTATTGCCAGATCCAGTACACGGTTCTAAAGTATTAACAAAGTTCATCAATGCAATTATGTATGATGGTAAAAAAAGTGTAGCGCAAAAAGTAATGTATGCTGCGTTAGAGAGAATTGAATCAAAATCTGGAGAAAAAGGGATTGAAGTATTCAACAAAGCGATGGATAACGTCAGACCTGTAATGGAAGTAAAAAGTAGAAGAGTTGGTGGGGCGACTTACCAAGTACCTATGGAAGTTAGACCTGTAAGACAACAGTCACTTGCGATTAGATGGATCGTTGATGCAGCGAGAAAAAGAAATGAAAGAACAATGATGGAGCGTTTAAGTAATGAACTTATGGACGCTGCAACAGAAAAAGGTTCTGCTTTCAAGAAGAAAGAAGATACATATAGAATGGCTGAAGCGAACAAAGCGTTTGCTCACTATAGATGGTAAGGGATTAATTGATGGCACGTACGCATAAACTTGAAGATGTAAGAAATATCGGTATTGCTGCACACATTGATGCAGGAAAAACAACCACAACAGAAAGAATCCTTTTCTATACAGGTGTTGAGCACAAAATCGGTGAGGTTCACGATGGTGCTGCAACTATGGACTGGATGGAGCAAGAGCAAGAGAGAGGAATTACGATTACTTCTGCGGCAACGACTTGTACTTGGGAAGGTAAACAAATCAACATTATCGACACTCCAGGTCACGTTGACTTCACGATCGAAGTTGAGCGTTCGATGAGAGTTCTTGATGGTGCAGTTTCTGTATTCTGTGCGGTTGGTGGTGTGCAGCCTCAATCTGAGACAGTATGGAGACAAAGAAACCGTTATGGTGTACCATCGATCGTTTTTGTTAACAAAATGGACAGAACAGGTGCGGATTTTTACGAAGTAGAGAGACAAATTCGTGAAAAACTCAAAGGTAACCCAGTTCCAGTTCAGTTGCCAATCGGTGCTGAAGACAACTTCGAAGGGATCGTGGATCTTGTAAAAATGAAAGAGATCGTTTGGGACGCTGATGCAGCAATGGGTTCTGCGTACCATGAGCAAGATATCCGTCCAGAGCTTCAAGCAAAAGCAGAAGAATATCGTGAAAAAATGATCGAAGAGATTTCTTCTGTAGATGGTAATGAAGCGTTGATGGAAAAATTCCTTGAAGGCGAAGAGATCTCAAATGATGAGATCAAAGCAGCGATCAAAGCAGCTACGATTGCAATGCACATTGTTCCGATGACTGCCGGTACAGCATTTAAAAACAAAGGAGTTCAAACACTTCTTGACGCTGTTGTAGACTATATGCCAGCACCAACGGAAGTACCACAAATTAGAGGTACTAAAATGGATGATGAGACACAAGAAGTGATCGTTGAATCTAAAGATGATGCACCATTTGCGGCACTTGCATTTAAAATCATGACCGATCCATTTGTAGGACAGTTGACATTTATCCGTGTGTATAGAGGTGTTTTAGAGGCGGGTTCATATGCGCACAACTCTACAAAAGACAAAAAAGAGCGTGTCGGTCGTATCATGAAAATGCATGCGATTAAACGTGAAGAAGTGAAAGAGGTGTATGCCGGTGAAATTGCTGCGGTTGTTGGTTTGAAAGATACAACAACAGGTGATACTTTATGTTCTGATAAAGATAAGGTTGTTCTTGAAAGAATGCATTTCCCGGATCCGGTTATCTCTGTTGCGGTTGAGCCTAAAACAAAAGCAGACCAAGAAAAAATGGGTATTGCACTAAGCAAGCTTGCTGCAGAAGATCCATCATTTAGAGTGAGCACAGATGAAGAGTCTGGACAAACAATCATTTCTGGAATGGGTGAGCTTCACCTTGAGATCATCGTTGATCGTATGAAAAGAGAGTTTAAAGTGGAAGCAGAAGTAGGTGCCCCACAGGTTGCTTACCGTGAAACGATTAGAAAATCGGTTGAAAAAGAGTACAAGTATGCAAAACAATCAGGTGGTCGTGGACAGTTTGGTCACGTTTATCTAAAAATCGAACCGCAAGAGCCAGGTGCAGGTTATGAGTTCGTGGATGCAATCAAAGGTGGGGTGATTCCGAAAGAATTCATCGGGCCAGTTGATAAAGGTATCCAAGAAGCGATGCAAAGAGGTATTCAAGCAGGTTACCCTGTAGAAGACGTTAAAGTAACACTTTATGATGGTTCTTACCATGATGTCGATTCATCTGAAATGGCATTTAAACTTGCTGGTTCTATGGGATTCAGAGAAGGTTGTAGAAGTGCAAATCCAGTGATCCTTGAGCCATTGATGAAAGTGGAAGTTGAAACGCCAGAAGAATCAATGGGAGATGTGATCGGTGATATCTCAAAAAGACGTGGACAAGTGAATGGTATGGATGATAGAGCGGGTAGTAAAATCGTTAATGCTTTTGTACCACTTTCTGAAATGTTCGGTTACTCAACTGACCTTAGATCGATGACACAAGGTCGTGCGACATACTCTATGGAGTTTGACCACTATGAAGAAGTACCTTCAAATGTCGCTAAAGAAATTATCGAAAAGAGAAGTAGATAATTTTTTCTCTCCTTATGTGCCCACATTTGTGTGGGTACACTTACTTTACGCTTTCATATTAAAATCTAAACAAATTCAATACGCTAATTTTCTTTGAGATAGGTAGGTTGTTGATTTAAAAGAATCCAATTTAAATTGATATGGTATCGGGTTGAAAAATACGCGAGGGATTCGTAAGGGATCTTTTTACGTCTTTTGATCACAGCAAAGTATTGTGGGTCAAGTTCAAGAGAGTCAGCGATATCTTTATCTAATATTTTCTCTTTTTGCATCTGTTTGGAGAGTATCTCTTTTATCCTCTGCATTACCTGCTGAAACTCTATCATTGCCATCCTTATCGCTTAGGTTGAAGGTATGATAGTAGATTTTGAAAAGAGCACTAAAAATTATGTCATATTGTAATACTTTGTAGCAGAGCGAGGCAAGTAGAGATTGATTAGTTTTTAGTGCTATCAATTTCTACGACAGTATGTACATTGCCTCTAGGGTTAAAGTCTGCGATAAGTTTCATAGATTTTGGTTGCAGTTTTGCGTAAAGCGTGTCATAAATTTCGTTGGCACTGTTTTCATGCGAGATATATCGGTGCATGAAAGAGTTGATATAGAGCTTTAGAGCTTTAAGTTCTATGACCTTTTCCGCAGGTTCATACGAGAGTTTAATCGTCGCAAAATCAGGATATCCTGAACGTGGACACAAACACATGAATTCAGGAAGTTCTATATTGATAGTATAGTTTTTTTCATGTGCATTGGGCCAAAAATTCTCTTCACTATGGATGTCAAATTCACGTATCTCTTTTTCACCATATTTCATCGCAGACTCACTTACACATCTAAATGTTTTACATCTTTGGCATGGCTTTCGATGTAGTTTCTTCTTGGTTCGACTTCATCTCCCATAAAGAGAGTGAAAGTATCGCTTGCAATCTCATCATCTTCGATGGTTACTTGCAATAGTCTTCTATTTTCTGGAGTCATAGTGGTTTCCCAGAGTTGTTCAGGGTTCATCTCTCCTAGACCTTTATAGCGTTGGATATATGCCCCTTTTTTAGCAGAACTCTCTACTTCCTCAAAGAGGGCAAGAAGGTCTTTCCCTTTGAATTCATCTGTAATGTGCCCAGCGATCTTTTTATGGATATGTATCGCTTCATTGTAGTGCGGATTGGTAAAGAGTATATCATCTACGATAAGCTCTTCCAGCCCATCCTTTGTTTGGACAAAAAGATGTATGGTTTCTTCTGTAACACTCTTGTTTAAGATGTTATACCCAAGATTATTAATATAAGATTCGATTGTTGTCGCGAGTGTTTTGTTCTCGTTTCCGATCACATCCGGATTTTCGATCATGTAACGGATGACTTCAGGGAGTGCAAAACGTTTTTCTATCTCTTTGAGTGTCATTCTGTAGTATGCTACAAGCTTAAATAGATCAACAAGGTCGTTGTCTCCCATTGTTGTGCTTTCGATGGCACTGATACCATTTTCAATCAAGTAATCATTCAAGGCTTTTTCATCTTTAAGATAGACTTCGTTTTTCCCTTTTTTATAACGATAAAGCGGAGGCTGTGCCAAGTAAAGATACCCTTTTTCAATCACCGGTTTCAAGAATCTGAAGAAGAATGTCATCAAGAGGGTTTGAATATGAGAACCATCTACGTCCGCATCCGTCATGATGATGATTTTATGGTAACGTAATTTCTCTTCATCAAACTCATCCCCGATACCACACCCTAATGCGGTGATCATGTTTTTGATCTCATCAGATTTAAGCACTTTTTCTAAGCGTGCTTTTTCAACGTTAAGAATTTTACCTTTGAGTGGAAGAATCGCTTGGAATACTCTATCTCGACCTTGTTTTGCAGAACCTCCTGCAGAGTCACCCTCCACCAGATAGATCTCAGAAACTTCCGGATCTTTGCTTTGGCAGTCAGCGAGTTTTCCAGGAAGGGTTCCGATACTCATGGAGTCTTTACGTTTGACAAGGTCTTTCGCACGTTTTGCAGCATCTCTACCTCTAGCGGCTAGAAGAATTTGACCCATAATAGCTTTGGCTTCTAGCGGCGTCTCTTCAAGGTATTTATTAAATTGCTCTCCAAAGAACTTCTGTACTAAGGGGCGTACATAGGTTGATCCTAGCTTCCCTTTGGTTTGCCCCTCAAATTGTGGTTCAGGAACACGTACAGAAACGATAGAGATCAGACCCTCTTTGCAGTCATCCCCAGTGATTTTTGTCCCTTTTTCTTTTGCATTCGCATTGTTGCTGATATACGTTGCCATAGAACGTGTTAGTGCCATCCTAAATCCAACTTCATGGGTCCCGCCCTCGGCAGTTTTGATGTTGTTGACGAATGAGAGTGATTTTTCGGTATCTGAATCACAGTACATTAATGCGATATCGATTTCTATATCTTCGACTTTCCCTTGGAAGAATTGTGCAGATGATAGAGGTTCTTTTGTGTTCATGTCTTCAACAAATTGCTTAAGCCCCCCTTCAAAATGGTACGTTTCCTGGGTGCCATCACGCTCATCTTTGAATTCTATTTTGATTCTTGGATTAAGGTAGCATAGCTCCTTGAAACGCTTCATCAAAATCTCTTTTTGGAAAGTGACGCTTTCTGTAAAGATAGTCTCATCAGGCCAGAATTCTACGGTAGTACCATGTTTTTTTGTTTTCCCTGTTGCCTCTAGTATCGCTTGGGGGATACCTGCCTTAAAAGACTGTTCATGGGTTTCACCATCTTTATGGATGGTAAGGTGCAAGTCTTTTGAAAGGGCATTTACGACGGAGACACCCACTCCGTGGAGTCCTCCCGAGACTTTATAGGTATCTTTGTCAAATTTACCTCCAGCGTGGAGTACGGTAAGTACGACGGTTGCAGCAGATATTTTTTCTGTAGGGTGCTCAGTTACGGGGATACCACGACCATTGTCTTCGATGATCGCAGAACCTGCTTTGGTGAGTGTCACTTTGATTGTGTCGCAGAAGCCAGCCATCGCTTCATCGATAGAGTTGTCTACCACTTCATATACAAGGTGATGAAGACCTTTGATGGATGTATCACCGATATACATCCCTGGTCTTTTTCTTACTGCTTCAAGTCCTTTAAGAACTTTAATATTACTCGCACCATATTCTGCCATATTTAGACTCCGTTTTTTGGGGTAGAAAGTATAAATATTTTAGCCAAATATTACTTACAAAATAGAGGCGCTAGAGGGGGAAAAAAGGATATTTACAAAAGCATTCCGTTTTGTTGTTTTTTGGTGCTTACGATGTCTATCTGAAATGGATCTATAAAAGCCTTTTGGGTATAAGCATCTAATGCATATCTTCCGATCATTGCGGCATTGTCTGAGCAGTATTCTAAGGAAGCTACATGGAGTGTTTTCCCAAATTCATCACAAAGTGTTTGGTACGCGTTCCGTATGTAGTGGTTCGCTGAAGCGCCACCTACGATAGCAAAATCTTTGATTTTCTCACGGTCAAATATTTTTTTACTTTTTTGTATGAGATGAAGTTTAATTGCTTTTTGGAATGAGGCCGAAAGATCAGCTTTGTCTTGCTCGCTCATACTGTTTGCGCCACCCAATGCTTCGATTTGAAGTCTTACGGCATTTTTAAGGCCAGAGAGTGAAAATGCAATGAGCGGAGAGTTTCTTAGCGGGACAGGAAGATCGAAACGATTTTCATCGCCTTGACGTGCAAGCATTTCTATGAGTGGTCCGCCGGGATAACCTAGCCCCATCATCTTGGCGCATTTATCGAAGCTCTCACCTACAGAGTCATCCATACTGGTGGCAAGAATCTCCATATGATTAAAACTTTTTACACGGATCATTTGGGTATGTCCGCCAGAGATGAGCAGTACCAAAAGAGGGAAAATAGTTTCCTTTTCGATAAAAAGCGAATAAATATGCCCTTTAAGATGATGCACTGGGATGAGGGGGATCTCAAGAAAAGTACTCAGCGTTTTTGCCATCGCGATCCCTTCAAGTAAAGTGACCCCAAGACCAGGCTGGTTGGTGACGGCGATCGCTTGCAGTTTTTCAAAATAAGGTTTTGTTTCTTTGAGTATCTCAGGTAGTGCAACTGCATGAAGTCTTGAAGCAAGTTCAGGAACTACCCCACCATAACATGAATGTTCTTTTTCTTGAGAGATTTTTTGATGGTAGTGTACTTTCTTGGTGGCTATTTCGGTAATGGCGATAGAGCTATCATCGCAGCTAGATTCGATGCTTAAAATCATCCCTTTACTCCCAATCGTTGTTCGATTAAAGCCCATTTCCCAAAACCACTATCGGTATTGATATGACCTCCGTTATGGATGATGGTAAGCGGGACGTCATAGTGTGTGGCGATTTTTTTAGCTTCTTCAAGTGTGATATAAGGATCATTGTCGGAAACGATTATTTCTATTTGTTTGGCATAGAGTGTTTTTGGAAGTTTGCACGGAAAAAATGTTTTGATGGTTTCTACGTCGGTATGAAGGCTTGGCGGAGAGACTAAAAAAAGTTTTTGAATTGGCGCTATTTCTTCTTGACATAACCAAAACCATAGTGTATTGGCTAAAGAGTGACAAACGACTGTATCTGGTTTGAAATCATTCACTATTTCTTTGAGTTGCTTGACCCATCGATTTTTGCTTGGGAAGTGACAATTGTCCAAAAGGGGGAACGAAACAGTACCGTAATTTCTAGCGATCATTCCTGCAAGCTCAGCTTGCCAATGTGGTGCATCACTCCCGCCCCATCCGTGCAAGATGAGCACTCTATCGTTGCGAGACATAGGCTCTTACCTCTTGATCTATTTTAATAATATCATCAATGTTCGATGGCTGGACACTTTCAAATTTTTGATAAGCATTGAGTACAATATCGCTCATCCCAAAGAAAGAACATTGTTCTTGTTGAAATTGTTTGATTGCTTCTTCGTTAGCAGCGTTCACCACTACTCCAAGATGAGGTTTTTTGAGTATATCGGTTTTGATACTCCAGATAGGATAACGTTCTTCTTGGATAGGGAGAAACTCTACGCTCCCCATACTAAGCAAATCCGTGGGAGGCAAAATAGATTCTTCTACTTGTCCCCGCAGAGCAAAAGCGATGGGCAGCTTCATGTCTACACCAGCAAAGTGGGCCGTTGTCGAGCCATCGACAAACTCTATGAGTGCGTGTATGATCGATTTTTTTTCTATCATTGCATCTATGTCGTTTGTATTAAACAGCCATTTGGCTTCGAGCAGTTCAAAAAGTTTATTGGTCATAGTAGCAGAGTCGATAGTGATTTTATTTCCCATCGACCAGTTTGGGTGCTGGAGCGCATCAGAAAACGTGGCATCTTTCATTTTCTTTAAGTCCCAATCCCTAAACGCCCCACCGCTAGCAGTGATGTAAAGTTTCGAAAAAGGGCGATTATTCATGAGATACCATAGTCCAAAATGTTCGGAATCTATCGGGGTGATGCGTGAAATATCGATGAATTCTCCTGCTACCACAAGTGATTCTTTGTTGGCAAGTGCTACCCGTTTTTTCAGTTGCGTTGCTTTCAAGGTAGGAGCAAGCCCCGCATAACCTACAAGGGCATTGACGACAGTGTCGCTTCGAGACTGTTCTATCAGTTGCAAAATACCTGTTTCTCCACAGAGTACATGAGGGTGGTTGACTTTGCTTTTATCTTTCTCATCGGCGATAGCGACAAATTTGGGCTGGTGTATTTGAATCTGTTGATTCAGAAGATCGATATTGTTACCTGCCACAAGCGCCTCTACAAAAATTCCGTAGCGTTGTGCTATCAGTAGGGTATTGACTCCGATAGAACCGGTGGAGCCAAGTAGAACGATGCTTGACATAGTCTTAGAGGAGGGCTCGAAGTGCGATCACCATGATGACAGCCCCAAAGAGATATCCATCGATTCTATCTAGGATCCCACCATGTCCAGGGAGAAGATCTCCAGAATCTTTTACCCCTGCTTCACGCTTAAGATGTGATTCAAAAAGGTCACCAAAAATAGATGCAATCGATGTCAATAATGAAACGATGATAGCGATCCATAAGTCCGCAACAAGCAATCCCGCAAAACTTCCAGAAACCGTTGCGATGATGATGCCTCCAAATACACCTTCAAGTGTTTTGTTTGGAGAGGTGTCTGAAAATTTGGTTTTCCCTATCGCTTTTCCTGTGAAAAAGGCACCTATATCAGTGAGTGCGACAACCACAAGCAACCAAAACATCGAAACGATACCAAAATCTTGATACAAGATTAAGAAGAAAAGGATGCCACTTACAGGGTAAAGAAATGGCAAAAGCAATCTTCTGTCAAAGTTATGAAAATAAGCAAGAGAAGACGCAAAGATAACCGCCATAAAAAAGAAAAGATCATCGGGATTTGGGTAAAAAAAAGCAACAAGCCACAGGAGTGATGCCCATACATACATCGAAGGACCTTTAAGATCAAACAATTTCATCGCCTCATAAAATGCAAAGATATAAATTATGCCTAAAAAAACCCACATGACAAAAAAGTTATCTAACCATCCGATGAGTCCAACAATCCCCAACAAACCGATACCTGTTAGCCACCGTTTTTGATATTCAGTTACTATATTTGCCATTATAATCCTCTATTTTTTTAATGAAAGGCATTATAGCATGTTCGCGTTTATAGATGTGTAAAGCGTAAAGAATCTTATGGGTTTTCTTGTTACTTTTTAGAAAAGTAACCAAAGTTAGCAAATTTGGTTCAGAGAGTGAAAACTTCTTCAGTAAAATCGTTACAACTCTCAAAACATGAAGCAAAATTTGCATACTTGCAAATCTTACTGCTTAAAAGGGCGTTTATTGTGACAAATTTTATTTTATGGACAATTAGATTCTTATCTCTACCCCCTCTTTGACTACAGAAATCGTATCATAATGGTTGTAAAGTACATTCGAGCCCTCTTGGATTTTCACAAATTTGCGCTTGGTGTAGTCAACTTCATAGTCTCCCGGATTATGGACGGAGAAATCGACGCAGAGTTTGGCTGCTGCTTGGAGTACCGAATCGGGCAGATTTTGTTTATCTGTTCGTATGATCACATGGCTTGATGGGATGTCACGCACATGCATCCAAAGGTCATTGGCTTTGGCGAGAGCAAGCAGTTTTTGATTTTCATTGCTATTCCTTCCTACAAAGACTTTATGCCCTTCGATCCAAAAGAGCTCTCCCTCTTTAAAGCGTTCTTTTTTGCGTTGGGCTGTGGCGCGTTTTGGGACTAAAAGTTCTAGCTCGTAAGGTGTTTTTGCTTGTTCGATTGCATAATAGATATTTTCATAAAAGTGTTTTTTGCTCTCAAGATTCTCTTTTTCAATATGGATATTTTTGGCTCTATTTTTGGCACGTTTACTCAGATTGAAAAAATAATCACTGATACGATTGACTTTAGTGTCTTTGGGTAGCTTAATGGCGATAGGATTGCCTTCAAAATCATATGTTTCTAGTTTGGTATCATAGGGCTTGATCTGATAAAGGTTTGCCAAAATGAGGTTCGCATATTGTTTGTATTGTGCTTCTTCTCTCTGTAGCGTTGGTATATCAGGGAGTTGCGTTAAAAGTTGTTGAAATTTTTGAATTTTTTTCGCGGTGATTTGAAGCTTTTGTTCTTTCAGCGTCGCTAGTTTCTGATGTTGTTTTTGGGCATAAATTGTTTCAAGATAATCTTCAATATGATCGATCTGGACTTCTTTGTGAGAAGATGTTGATGCAAAGGGGGGAAGTGAAAGGAGTTCCATCCCTGGGCGGATGACGCGAAATGAACTTTGTGCGTCGATGTGTCTGAGGGCTTCGATGACGGTTTCATTTTCATCGATGAGGATGGCATTGGTGTTTTTCCCTGTAAATTCAAGTTGAAGTGCAACGACTTTGTCTTTATAAGCGCTTTTGGGAGCGACAGCAAAACGCAGGATACGGTCTTCGTTGGGGACTTCAACACGCAAAAGTTTGCTTCCGGAGAGAAAAGAATGAAGCAAGACATCAAAAGGGGCTTGATACTCTTGCAAAGGTCTTTGCGAGGGTGCTTTGTAAATGTGGCTATTGCCTCGAGTCATATTGAAAAAATAACTTTGGTTTTTGTCAAAGGTGATCTCTATGGTGTTGTCTTCGATACGCCTTGCACGGCTGATAAAAGTGAAGGTGTTGAGGTGGTGTGCAATGGCTTTGAGTTCGTAAAGTTTCATAATGGGGATTATATCTAACTTGCTATCATGAAAGCGTGCTTCCTCTTCATTTTTTTAAAAAAACGAAGCAAAACTAGCAAATGCGGTTTGCCTTTTGGCAAAAGTTTCTTTAGAAAAAATCGTCGTTCTCTCAAATCGCTTCTCTTCCAAGGGTGTTCGAACGACGATAGTTTTATTATTAATAGGGAATTTAAACCTAAAAAAAATTCGATATAATTCGCACAATTTATACTGTATTATCAAGGACAAGTTATGGGACAAACGATGACAGAGAAGATTTTCTCGGAGCATGCAGGGCGTGAAGTGTATGCGGGGGAGATCGTTAGGGTAGATATCGATATGATTATCGGAAATGATATTACGACGCCTATTTCTATACGGGCGTTTGAAGAGTCTGGCGCAGAAAAATTGGCACGTCCAGATAATTTTTGCATCGTGATGGATCACTATATTCCAGCGAAAGACATCGCTTCAGCCAATCAAGCGAAAATTTCAAGAGACTTTGCATATAAGCACGATATGAAATATTTTTTCGATGAAAAAGATATGGGTATAGAGCATGCATTGCTTCCTGAAAAAGGACTTGTTGTTCCAGGTGATGTTA
>JBEARN010000028.1:0-13812 GCA_041163165.1 Pseudomonadota bacterium | reverse complement strand
CGAGCAGATAAAGATATAAAAATTGAAGCCGGTGGTGATGTTAAAATTAAAGCGGCCGGTGATAATTTAGGTGAAGAATATGTGGGCATTCCACCACAAGGCGTACCAGGAGGTCAACCACTTGGATATGGTGGGCATACATCGCTTATTCTAGACTCTCATCCGGATATACATGTAATTGGCATAGATCAAGATGAGACAGCTATAGAGTTTTCTACAAAGAAGTTAGCAAAATATGGCTCAAGAGTAGAGATAAAAAAGGGACGTTTTAGTGACGTCATCAAAGAGATTTTAAAAGAGCAATTTAATTAAGGAACTTACACATGAATTTTCAACTTACACAGCTTCCTGTTGCTGAAGCTGCAGGCGACATAGAGGTCGTGATCGTCATCCATAACAACTTAGAGCATGATTTTGTGCAAGACAAACCCCTGTTAAAAAAATCGGGATTTGAAGCTGGACAAGATGAAACATGTTTGCTTGTTAGTGAAAACAGACTCTATGTAGGAGCGGAATCCCTATCGACTCAAAACATACGGACCGCTACTGCCAGTGCTATCAAAGCATTGAAAAATACAGAATATCGTTCTGTCAAAATAGCGACCTATCTTCAAGAAGCCAACGATGCTAATTCTATCCGTGCGATGGTTGAAGGGTTCATTCTCGGTGCTTACAGTTTCGAAAACTATAAAAGCAAGAAAAACATAAAAGGGATCAAAGAAGTGATGATCTCGCTTCATGAGTATAGTGGTTATGAGATAGAGGTAAAAGAAGCTTCTTTGGCGATGCATCATGCTCAGATCGTTGCAGATGCTACGAATTTTACGCGTAATATCGTCAACCAAACGCCAGACGACTGTTACCCTGAGGTGATGGCAGAGATCGCAAAAAGTATGGCAAAAGAGAACGGACTTCAATGCGCGATACTTAAGCCGAAACATCTTGAAAAAGAAAAAATGGAAACATTGCTTGCTGTCGCTCGTGCCAGTCGGCATACCCCAAGAGTAATACACCTTTCGCATAAACCAAAAAATCCGATCTGCACTGTAACATTGGTAGGTAAAGGTCTTACCTATGATAGTGGCGGCTTAAGCTTAAAACCTGCAGATTATATGGTAACCATGAAATCAGACAAAAGTGGTGGTTCAGCGGTGATAGGCATCTTAAAAGCGGTTGCCCAGATGAAGCTCCCTATCGAAGTGCATGGATTTGTCGGTGCGGTGGAAAATATGATCGGAGGGGATGCGTACAAACCCGATGATGTACTGATCGCGAAAAATGGCAAGACGATCGAAATAAGAAATACAGATGCCGAAGGTCGTTTGGTACTTGCCGATACACTTTGCTATGCGCAACAAGAAGTGAAAGCGGACTATATTTTCGACTTTGCAACACTCACTGGTGCGTGTGTCGTAGGTGTAGGTCATTACACTTCTGGAGTGATGGGAAATTCGGAAGAGATGAAGTCTCTTGTGGTGAATGCAGCGAAAAATTCAGGGGAATTTGCAACAGCACTTGACTTCAATCGTTATCTTAAAAAAACCCTCAAATCAGATATTGCGGATATTTGCAATATCTCGAATACCCGTTATGGTGGTGCGATTACTGCGGGACAATTTCTTTCAGAATTTATCGATGAAACCCATGCGCAAAAATGGGCACATATCGACATCGCTGGTCCCGCATTTGTAGAGCACGCATGGGGCGAAAATCCTGTAGGCGCTTCCGGAGCAGGGGTAAGAATGATGGTCAAACTCCTTGAGCAATTGGCATCAGATGCCAAATAATAAACATTAAGAAATACTACAAAATATTTAAACTAAAGGATTATGATGGGATTAGGGATCGGACTTGTCGGACTACCAAACGTAGGGAAATCTACTACTTTTAACGCGCTCACTAAAGCACAAAATGCAGAGAGTGCCAACTATCCATTTTGTACCATAGAACCAAACAAGGCTATTGTTCCGGTACCAGATAAGAGACTGGATGAACTCGCAAAGATTGTCAAACCTGAAAGAATTCAGCACTCCACTTTAGACTTTGTTGATATCGCAGGATTGGTTGCAGGTGCAAGCAAAGGAGAAGGTCTAGGAAATAAATTTCTTGCCAACATCCGCGAGACGGAAGTAATCTTGCACATTGTACGATGTTTTGCAGATGACAACATCGTGCATACCGAAGGGTCCATCGATCCTATCCGTGATGTGGAGATCATCGAACAGGAACTTCTTTTTGCCGACATCGATGCTGTGCTTAAACGTGTCGATATGTTGAAGAAAAAGGCTAAAGGGAACGACAAAGATGCCAAAGACCAACTTGCCATTGCCGAAGCACTTTTACTTCATATAGAAAATGGCGCACCTGTTTCTACCTTTCCAGAGAAAGAAAGTGATGCATTTTTCATGATCAACAGAGATTTGCGTTTGTTGACTTCAAAACCTGTCATTTATGGCGCAAACGTCGATGAAGATGGTCTTGGAGAAGACAGTGAATATGTCCAAAAACTCAAAGCATACGCATCAGAGAGAGGTGCTGAAGTGATCAAGCTTTGTGCTAAAATGGAAGAAGATATGGTGGACTTTGAGGATGAGGAGCGCGATGAGATGCTTCGCGAACTCGGTGTTGAAGAGTCTGGACTTGAGCAGATCATCCACAAAGGGTTCGATAGACTAGGACTCCAGAGTTACTTTACTGCTGGGGTAAAAGAGGTGCGTGCATGGACGATCCGAAAAGGAACCACCGCCCCTAAAGCTGCAGCGGTCATCCACAACGACTTTGAAAAAGGGTTTATCCGTGCAGAGGTGATCAGCTATGAAGACTTTATCGCATGTGGTGGTGAAGCTGGTGCAAAAGAAGCTGGGAAAAACAGACTTGAGGGGAAAGAATATATCGTTCAAGATGGCGATGTCATGCACTTTAGGTTTAATGTCTAAAAGGAGAAATGGTGAAACACTTATTTTTTGGGATTATGATTGGGTTATCGCTGTTAGGATGCGACACTAAAAAAGGGACCTTTCTACAAACCGTACACAGCGAAAATGACCATGCTACTTCAGTCGCTAAACTGAAAAAACTCATCGCAGAGGAAGGGTTGATCTACTTTGACACCATAGACCATAAAGCCAATGCAACTGCCGTGCAAATGGACCTGAAACCTGAAACCGTCATCGTATTTGGCAACCCAAAAATGGGAACGGTACTCATGAACTGCAACCCTTCTATGGGGCTTGATCTCCCTCTTCGCATCCTTGTAACGACCAATTATGAAGGGGAAACTTCTTTGGTTTATACCAATCCAGAATATTGGTCTTTAAAACATAACATTAAAGACAGAAATTGCCTTGACATCATCACCAAAGCAAAAATCGCATTAGAAACACTTGCCGAAGAAGCGGCGAAAAAATAAGTATGCATCTTACGCCAAACGAAATCCTTTACCGCATCCAACAAGCGCTCAATCTGAGCCAAAATGAGATACTAGAAACATATAAACTCGAATCCTATCCGATGGATGCGAACCATTTAGATGCCCTACTCAAAAGACGACAAGACAAAGATTTCATCGAAGCAACCTATGAAGAATTAGGTGTATTTCTAGATGGATTTGTGACACTCAAAAGAGGTGCATCTTCTCAAAAGAAAGAAGAAAACAGCGCTACTGAACTCACCAATAACCTCATACTCAAAAAACTTCGTATTGCCCTAGAACTGAAAGAGGCTGAAACAGAGATCATTTTCGGTCTTGCCGATGTGACACTGACAAAGCAACAGCTCTCTTCACTCTTTCGTAAAGAGGATCATAAAAACTTTAAGCCTTGCTCTGACGAACTGCTGGTTGCATTTTTAGAAGGGTTGGATGAGTTTTACTACAGTGGCGAAGAGATCTAAGTATGGCACAAGAAGATAAGATACGCTGGGATGAAAAGCATCAAAAACAACCTATCCCGGATGAACCCATTGCACTGATTCAAAATTATGCCTCTTTGGCTATGGGAAATCAAGCGCTTGATATCGCTTGCGGAACAGGAAGACATAGCAAATACCTTGCTTCTCAAGGTTTTGAAGTCGATGCACTCGATATCTCTTCCGTGGCACTTCAAGCACTTGACGGGCTCCCCCATATTCATCCCAAAGAGGTTGATTTTGACACCTATCAACTCCCTAAAGAAAAGTATCATCTGATCGTCTGCACTTACTTCTTAGCGCGTAAACTTTTCCCACAAATGATCGATGCACTTAAACCAAATGGCATCATTCTTATGGAAACATTTTTACACCATCCTGAAAATGAACGCATCACCTCAAATCCTGCTTTTTTACTTAACGAAGGGGAATTAGAAAGTGCTTTTGAAGGAAGATGCGAACTGCTTCATATTCCAGAGTTTTGGGATACCGATTACCGAGGTTTCAAAACGATGAAAACCTCTATGGTAGCTAAGAAAAAAAGTGGCGGCATGAGTGATGAGGATTTTTGGGCTTAAAGCAGGAAAGATGAGAGTGCACCGATAATCCCACCAAAGACTCCACCCCATACTACCAACCATCCTAAATGTTCTTTGATCAGCTCTTGCACAAGTACCTTGACCATTTGAGGGCTTAGCTCATCCAATCTTTCTGTAACAATTGCCTCTATCGTCTCTATCATATCTTGACTCAGTGATGCCGCTTCCAACTGTATAGAGAGTTCTACTTGAAACGCTACCGAAGAAACGATGATACTTACGGCACTTTTTAACTTTTTAGAAAAAGGTTCACGCAATCCTTCCAGTGCAGCTTCCCCGCCAAACATGGCGATCGCACCGCCAAATTTGGATTCCATGACAGTTTTTGACAATGCATCAAAAGCGGGACTAAAGTCTGTCTTCTCTATCAATGGTGCTAGATCGATCTTTTTCTCCTCTTTGGCTAAAAAATCAAAAAGTTTTTCAGGAGTAAAAAACTGCTCCATCACCATCTGATGAATCGATGCCTTAAACTGAGAAAAGTTTTTCTCTATCACCCCTGAACCATACAAAAAAGGAATCCTCTCAAAAAGCATATGAATCGCCAACTGATTTGTCACAGCGCCAGAAAGAGCAAACAACCCTGTAAAAAGCACTATAGCGTAATCATTTTGCGGCAATACAAAAGAGATACCTATCAAAAGTAACGCAATATAATTTGTGATCCATGATTTTGACATAAAAAACTCCAAAATTTTTGAAGTACTATAACAAAATAGCGATTAGATTAAACAAGGTATAATACGCTCATATTTTATACACAAAGATTTTTATATTGCAACCAACTAAACAAATTCATATCGCACTTCTCCTCATAGCTACGATGGGTGTCATGTCAGGAATTACAGTCGTCTCTTCCCTTCCACTCATAAGCCAAACATTTCATACAGTACCACATATCGAGTTTCTATCAAAACTGATGTTGACCATTCCCTCTATTATCATCGCTCTTTTTTCTCCTCTTGTAGGGATCATCGTAGATAGACTCGGTAGGCTTAAACCGCTTTATACTGGTATCGTGTTGTTTATCGTTGGCGGAAGTTCTGGATTTTATCTGGAAAATTTCTATGCTATTTTGGCTGGACGCGCTATATTGGGTATCGCAGTTGCATTGATTATGACAAGTTCGACTGCATTGATAGGTGATTACTTCAATGAAAAAGAACGTCATCATTTTATGTCGACGCAAGGAATGGCCGTCGCGATGGGTGGGATCATCTTTATCACGTCGGGTGGTTTTTTGGCACAATTGCACTGGTCTTACCCTTTTGCGATGTATTTTTTACCGCTACTTTTTATCCCTTTGTTGCGCAGATCACTTTATGAGCCAGAAAGACATTCGCACCACCATGATGAAGTTGAAATGGATACGAAGTTGTTCCCTGTGTATCTCACTGCTTTTTTTGCGATGGTGCTTTTTTATATGCTACCTACGCAGTTGCCGTATCTTATCGTCAACGCACTCAAAGGGAGTCCAAGCACTGTAGGATTTGTCATCGCAACCGCCATGTTCTTCAATGCGATGACTTCGAGACAATACGCCAAACTCAAAGGACATTTCTCCTACCAACAAATTTATATCATCACTTTTATCTTTTTTGGGACAGGACTTTTTCTCATATCACGAGCAGATAGTATCCCTCACCTGTTTTATAGCACCGCTTTCATAGGAACTGGATTTGGTCTTATCTTGGTCAATACGAACGCATGGTTCCACTCTAAAGTACCCCCACGAAAACGGGGAAAAGCCTCAGGAATCCTTGCTTCAAGCTTTTTCTTAGGACAGTTTTCTTCCCCTTTGATCTTCGAGCCTATCGTCAAACTTCATGGGATACAAGGACTTTTTTTCATCATGTCTGGAGTTGCGATGGGAATTGCACTAACGCTATTTATCAAAGATAAAATAGATTAGTACAAAGTGTTCAGCATTCAGTGCTAAACGTTAAAAAAGGACTTCTTTTGAAGTCCATACCAACCATCTGAAAGCTAAACGCTAGATCCTACGCGCCTAATTGCTCCTGTAATTCTGCGACGGTTCGCACTGCATTGCGATGCTCTGTAAATCCCCAATCCACCATCATATACTCTATTCCTGCTCTTTGACTCGCCAACTCATCTCGTGGACCATCGCCTACAAAGATTGCTTCATCTGCCGAAAGCCGTAATTCCTCTAGTATCTTATAAAGCATATCGGGATGGGGCTTCCCTTGAGGTACATCATCATAACAAGCAATGGCATCAAAAAAGTGATCGACCCCTAGATGTGTCAGTGATTCTAGTGTGGAGCGACGATACGCATTTGTCGCTACCGCTAAAGCATAATCGTTTTGTTTTAATGTTTCCAACAACGCCTTAATGCCATCATACAGCACCAATTCGTTGGCATGGTTGCGAGTGTAATACTCTGAAAACCATTTTTCATGTTGCGGTTCAAATCGCTTGGTATGATAAAACGTTTGGGCAGGATTGATCGTATGGTCATTGACCCGTTTGAGGATATACGCTTGGCTCATCGGTTCAAAGCCTAGATTCTGACGGACATGGTTGATCGCATTGGCAATCGTCAAAGAGCTATTGACCAATGTGCCATCCATATCGAAGATAATGAGTTTTTTAGACACCTGCTCTACTTTGAGTTCTTGTTGTCTCTTTGGCTAAATTTCATATACAATGAAAGCGATACAAGCAGCAAAGAAACACCAGAGATAAGATACACAGCATACTGCAATTTGATAGGATCGGTCATCGCAAACTTAAACACCAACATCAATGCTTCGATTGAAAGTGCAATGATGATAGACCCTAAAAATCGCACCATAGTTTGGTGAGAATCACTGCCATTTTTTTTCTCTTTGCCCATCACTTCTTCTTCAAAGATCGCTTTAACCAGATCGAAGATGGCTAAAGAAAGGGTCAAAAGAATGGTTGCTTCAAAGATTTTGTTGATATCCATCGAGGCAAAATCGGTCCCGAAATGCAAAAATGAAAAACTCCCTTTGACAAAAAGTAAAAGCGCTACAGCCGAAAGGGCAA
Organism: Pseudomonadota bacterium; assembly: GCA_041163165.1. GTDB lineage: Bacteria > Campylobacterota > Campylobacteria > Campylobacterales > Sulfurovaceae > Sulfurovum. The sequence continues at coordinate 6,274 of JBEARN010000028.1, read as the reverse complement.
ACGAAAAAAGAGAGTAAGCAAATTTACTGATGAAACCTGTCAAAGAATCGACCGAGGTTGGGTGCACCATCTTTAAAATATTTTCAAGGGTAATATCAACGCAAATGATGCAAAGCAACTTATCGTTTTCATCATAGATCGGGAAAGAAGAGGTAACGACCAAATGGTTGGTCACATAAGAAGGATACGGGTCAGTTAACACGCAACGATGTTCCCCTAAAGTACGGTAATAGTAAGCTCTATCACTTCTGTCATCCCCTTTTCCTGAACCTTCCAAGATTTTATTTTTTGAAATGTTTTCAATGATCTGCTTTCCGTTGCTGTCAAGTGCATAGATCACTTCTGCATTTGGAATTGACTGTTGCAACTCTTTGAGTTTTCCCAGTACGCTCTCTAGGTTAGACCCTTGGATGTTTTGGGAGATGTTTCTCCCCATGATATAACAAAGATACGCTCTTGCCTTTGTCCGTATCTGCGCATAATCTTGTATTTCTTTAATGTTCATCTTTTCTCCCTTTTATTTGATATGCCCTACTGGGTCAGTGAATTTTACCTTTTGGTTGATCTCTACTCTTGGAACGATGCTCCCTTTTTGCGAAAAAGTCACAATCGTAGATCCCATCTCAAACCATCCAAACAGCTCTCCACGATCTAACCAAACATCCTCATACTCATAATGGACTGGCTCTCTGATCTCAGAATTGGTTTGTACCCGCTCTTCAAAAGTGACGACCATTTTTCCGACATTGAGTGCAGCAACAAGCACCAAGACATGGGTTCTTCCTTTTTCATCTTCACATTCGATGACCACCCTTTCATTTTCGATAAAAAGATCGGTTTTATGGCGAAGTGCGGGGAAATTGACAGGAAAACATTTTCCAGGGATATGGGTAAGTGAGTTCACCTTCAGACGCATAGGCATATGGTATCGGTGGTAATCTTTCGGAGAGAGATAGAAGTTCATATACTCGCCCCCCTCTACTTTAGCAACTGCATTCTGATGATGCTCACCAAAAAGTGCTTCGATACGATACTCCATCCCTTTGATCTGATAAGCTTTACCTGCTCTGATCGTACCAGCATCGGTAATCAGTGCATCTACCCCACTGATAAGCACATCAGAATCTTCAGGCAATGCTCTTGGTTTTTCCAAAGCTCTGGTAAAAAGTTTGTTTAATGTAGGATAGGACTCAGGTGTTTGGAATTCGCTCATGTCAAGTCCCATCAGTTTGACATAGGTATGGTTGATAAAATGCTGCACTCTGGGCGAAAAGGGTTTGGATGCAAATCTACCAAAAGCAGCAGAGATAGCAGAAGTCATTGGTTTTTTCAAAGTTTGTCCTGTTTATGAGTATTTGTTTTGATTATATATTTATCTGATAGTATACTATTTGTTTATTAAGAATTTTAATAGTTAATAAGCTACTATTTAAACTTTAAAAAGGAGTTTAGATGGCAGTATATATACTCTTCGATACAGAAACCACAGGAAACAGAGAAGAAGACCATATCATCCAGCTAGGAGCGATGGTCGTCCATAGTAAAGATAAGATTGAAGTACTGGATGAACTTTGTTTAGCACCTGTGCCTATTACACTTGAAGCGATGGCAGTGCATCACATCACCCCTGAAATGATAGAAGATAAAGTATTTTATGCAGAAACGCTATTCTCCTCACTGATCGAAGAGTATAATCAACCGGAAAACTTCTTGATCGCACACAATATCAACTTTGATCTCAGCATGTTAGAGAAAGAAGGATTTGAAAATCACTATACGCTTATCGATACATTGCGTTGTGCAAAACATCTACTTCCCGATAGTACCAACCATAACCTTCAGTTCCTACGCTATGCGCTTGAACTCTACAAAACAGAAGAGAAAGCGGCGAAAGAGATAGGTATCACCATCAAAGCACATGATGCGATCGGTGATGTGTTGGTGATGAAACTGCTTCTTTCAAAACTCGTGCAACTCGCGAAAGAGAGAGATCCAAGCGCAAACCCGATGCAAACTCTCGCAGAACTCACAAACAGACCTGTTCTCATGAAAATCTTCAAGTTCGGAAAATACAAAGACAGAGAGATCGCTGAAGTAGCCCAAGAGGATAGAAGCTATCTCCAATGGATGCGAAACAATATGGAGCTGGATGAAGATATGATTTTCACTTTAGATAGCTATCTCATCTAGGTATTTTAAATTCAAAAAAATTTAGAAAAAATTGACTGCAAATTGCAAAAAAAAGAGTAAAATTCCGCATTTCATTTTAGGAAAATTACCATGGTTGATTTTAAGATCGGCACCTACACACTCAAACCTTTTACCATAGAGTCAAAACCCCTTATGGAGCACTACTTAAAGGATGTAGAGAGTAGCTTAAGCGACTACTCGTTTGCAGCAAATTTTATGTGGCTTGCCAACTCCAGTGGATTTTATACCATTATCAATGACACATTTGCGCTTTTCATATTAAATGGAGGCGAGCTTTCGATGCTGCTTCCCCCTTTAGGAAAGCTCGAACACATCAACAATGCGATCATCGAATCTTTTAAAATCATGAACATAAACAACTCTTCAAAATATCTTTCACGGATCGATTATGTCGATGAGTATTATATGAAACACTTTGTTCACAATGTCGAAGAACTTGAAATTTATGAGATACTGGAACACTATCTTGTCGAAAAGCGGATGGCGGATTATGTGTACAATATCGATGATCTGATCGAACTTCGCGGAAACTCCTACCATTCTAAACGAACCGAGATCAACAAATTTAAAAAAATCTATCCAGACTATACCACTGAGCTCCTTGACCCACAACTTCACGCAGATGAGATCATAGAATTGTTTAACCGATGGGTCATTAAGCGTATGACTTATATGCCGAAAGTAGAACTGGATGCTTTTTTAGATGGGCTGAACTATGAACGTTTTGCGATCAAGCGTATCTTGAAGTACTACGATAGGCTCAATCTCATCGGAATGATCCTTCGCATCGATGGGAATATGGTCGGCTTCACCGTTGGGGAAAAACACAATGAAACAACATCCACCATCCTTATAGAGAAAACAGAATTTGATATTCTCGGTTCGGCACAATTCATCTTTAGAATGTTTTGTGCGATGCTTAAAGAGCATTACGGTTCGATCTATATCAACGCGGGAGATGATATGGGATTTGAAAACTTAAAAAAAGTGAAACTCTCGTACCGTCCTGCTAAATTATTGCCAAAATATACGATTTACCAAAAAGACTAATGGAGATCAACAAAGCCCATATCGATACCCTGCCGTTGCTCTATACACTAGAACAACAGATTTTTGATGCAGAGAGTTATCCACTCTCTAAACGCTCATTGAAAACACAGATCCAAAAAAGCAATGTTTATCTGGCTACAATCGATGAGAAAATCGCGGGTTATCTCTTGGTTTTTAGATATAAATATACCATGCGTATCTACTCTTTGGGGATACTTTCAGCGTATAGAAAACAGCGTATCGGACAATCGCTGATCACCTTCATCATCCATCAAGCAAAAAAGGAAGGATACCGCACACTCTCATTGGAAGTCAATACCTCCAATCATCCTGCGATCGAACTTTACGCAAAACTAGCATTTCAGCCGATCAAAACACTCAAAAACTATTATCCAAACGGTGATGGTCTTAAAATGGTTCTACCCTTAAAATAATAGGATTATCCGAGTTTTTGGACCACTAGGTCATTGACCACTTGAGGGTTCGCTTTTCCACCCGTAGATTTAAGCACCTGCCCTACAAAAAATCCTAAAAGGTTGGTATTGCCTGCTTTGAACTTCGCAACATTCTCTGGGTTTTTCGCTATCACCTCATCGATAATAGGTAAGATTTTCGCAGGATCACTAATCTGCACAAGCCCTTTAGATTCTACGATATCATCTGGATTTTGTCCTGTTTTTACCATGGCTTCAAAGACTTGTTTTGCGATCTTGTTTGAGATCATCCCCTCGTCAATCATTTTGGCTAATGCACCAATTTGTATCGGTGTAAATTTGATGTGTTCTTTTGGAGTATTCTTGAACTCTTTGGCAACTTCATTGGTAATAATATTTGCCAATATAATCGGATTTAAATGATCTGCAGCTGCCATAGAATCGCTATAAAATCCCGACAACATTTCATCTCTGGCTAAAATATCGGCGATCATGGTATTGAGTTTATATTCATGAATATACGTATCAAAAAGTGCTTGTTGCCCTTCGCTCATCGGTGCAACTTCACCGTCGATCTGTATTTGTTTTGTTTGAGGTTTACGCTCCTCTTTCACTGCTTGATCTTCATGCTGTTGTTTTTTAGCCCAAGAGTCTTTGAGTCCTACGATTTTATTGAAGACAGGATGTACATCGGTGTAGTCCACTGGATCAGCAAAGAAATATCCTTCTCTCTCAAACTGAAATCTTACATCTGGTTTTTCTGTAATCACAGCTGGTTCTATGAGGGCATTTGGCACTACTTTGAGTGAATCAGGATTGATATCTTCTAACCCTTCAGGCATCTCATCTTTAAAGAGCCTGTCGTAGAGTCTCACTTCTACTTTTTTCGCCTCCTTCGCATCGACCCATTGGATGGCACTTTTGACTTTGATCCCACTGGTGTCTTCTCCACTCTTTGAATCTGGACGGTACGTTGCAATGATCTCTGTGATATTTCCATCGGCATCTTTAATCACCTCTTTGCACTCGATGATGTAAGCATGTCTAAGACGTACAGGTTGCTCTGGTGTCAAACGATAATACCCTTTGGGTGGATGCTCCGAAAAATCCTCACGCTCGATGTAAACCTCTTTCGAAAACGGTATCTTTCTTGATCCTTCTTTAGGGATATCCTCCGGATAATAAGGAGCAACGAGCTCTTCGCTCCCTTCATAGTTTTCTATAATGACTTTTAGGGGGTCAAGCACACACATGACACGCGGTACTTTAAGATTAAGATCATCCCTGATGCAAAATTCCAGCTGAGACACATCGACTGTTGAATTGGCTTTTGCGATACCGATCTGATCGCAAAACTCGATGATAGATTCTGGGGTATACCCTCTTCTTCTGTACCCAGCGATCGTTGGCATACGAGGATCATCCCATCCACTCACCTTCTTTTCATTAACCAGTTCCAAAAGCTTTCGTTTACTCATCACCGTATAGTTAATCCCTAGCCTTGCAAACTCATGCTGGTAAGGTCTATGTGATGTAAGACCAAGGGTATCAAGTATCCAGTCATAGATCGCACGGTTATTTTCGAATTCTAACGTACAGATAGAATGTGTGATTCCCTCGATATAGTCTGAAAGACAATGCGCAAAATCATACATCGGATAGACATGCCACACATCGCCTGTTCTATAGTGGTGTGCATTTCGGATACGGTAAAGCAATGGATCTCTCATCTTCATATTGGCAGCACTCATATCGATCTTAGCGCGAAGGACATGTTCACCATCTTTGAACTGTCCGTTTTTCATGCGTTCAAAAAGGTCAAGGTTCTCTTCGACACTACGCTCGGCATACTTGCTTCGTTTCCCCGCTTCTGTCACTGTGCCACGATATTCACGTATCTCTTCTTCGGTAAGTGAGTCCACATACGCTTTTCCCATATTAATGAGCTCAACCGCATACTCATAGAGCTTAGGAAAATAATCAGAGGTATAACGCACCCCATCTTCCCACTTAAATCCAAGCCATTCAACGGCATCTTTCAGTGCTTCTACATACTTAGTATCTTCTGTAGTTGGGTTTGTGTCATCCATACGAAGGTTGCAACGACCATGATAATCTTTTGCGATACCAAAATTGATGCAGATAGATTTGGCGTGACCTATATGTGGAAACCCATTTGGCTCTGGTGGAAACCGTGTATAGACCTCACTATACTTTCCTGACGCTAAATCCTCTTCCACGATGGTACGTAAAAAATCTTTGCTCTCACTCATGATGATTAAAACCTTTTAGTTAGATAAGGTTTGTATTTTATCCAATTAGTGCTTATTGAGAGCAGTAAGGGTTTAGCGCTGAGCGTTCAGAGCGAAGTATTAGGTAATAAGTGCTATGTGTTACGAGAATTTATTTCTTCCAATAACTAATTATTTTATATGGAGAGGTGAAACAATGAAACTCTCCACTCCTTTAAATTAAACCTACTATAATTACACTCATTTTAAAGGAGTGTAACGGATGCTTAGATTTGCTATGTCACCTACACACGATATGTCTATAGAAGAACTTCGTGTAGCGATCGT
>JBEARN010000027.1:0-14237 GCA_041163165.1 Pseudomonadota bacterium | reverse complement strand
AGTCAAAACACTTAAAGGCGGTGATGTTTACGAATGCTTTAAGTGCAAATACAAAGAGAAGGCAAAGTAGATCCCAATGAAACCAATCTTTTTATGCGCAATTAATAATATATTGAGCGGTACATGCCAAGAAGATTGTAAATTTTGCACCCAAAGCGTCCAATACCATGCCGATATTCAACGCTATAACTATAAAGCCATAGAACAAATCGTTTCAGAAGCCAAAACCGCCAAAGCCCACGGTGCATTAGGCTACTGTCTTGTCACGGCAGGGAAAGGGCTCGATGACAAAAAAGTAGATTTTGTTGCACGTGCAGCCCAAGCGATCAAATCGGAAGTGGAGGGATTGAACCTCATCGCGTGCAATGGCACCGCGACAAAAGAGCAGCTTGCGTACCTCAAACAACATGGGATCGATAGCTACAATCACAACCTTGAAACTTCCGAACGATATTATGCAGAGATTTGCCAAACCCATGGATGGAGCGAGCGTTACGAAACATGCGAAAATGTCAAATCTGTCGGCTTGGCACTCTGTTCTGGGGGTATTTTCGGAATGGGCGAAACCGTAGAGGACAGAGACGCGCTCCTCAATGCCATCGTTTCTCTCAATCCAGAATCTATCCCATTCAACTTCTATCATCCTAATCCTGCTCTTCCTATCAAAACACGCAATATCGCAATCGATGAAGCCTTAAAAATCATCCAAAAAGGTCGGCTCCTCTTGGGAGAACAAAAGCTTTTAATGGTCGCGGGGGGACGTGAACTTCTGTTTAACGGGGAAGAAAAAAAGATGTTTGAAGCAGGTGCCAACGCGATCGTAATAGGCAACTATCTGACCACTGAAGGGGCGCAAGCAGATAGAGATAAAGCGATGCTCGGTGAACTGGGCTATGAGGTTGCTACGCACTGTGATTCACACTAATATTGTACTCATTTTGACCCTCTCTGTACTCATTTGGGGGAGTCCTTTCGTCGCCAAATCTTTACGTTTGCCGATCCCTCCAGTGGAGATCATCTTGGGCTCTTTGACTGCCTATTTTGGATTGATCGAACCTAACCCTTACTTTGATCTTGTTGCGGAAGTAGGATTTTTATATTTGATGTTTTTAGCCGGTATGGAAGTAGATCTCAAACAGATTACCAAAAGCCCGCCGATCGTGATCAAACAATCGGTTCTCTTTCTCGTTATCATGGTGGTGGGTGCGACTTTCTTCGGATCTATTTTTGATCTGAATGCGATCGTCATCATCTCTATGCCGCTCATCTCTATAGGGTTGCTTGCCTCTTTATCTAAAGTGTACGGAAAGGAAGAATCATGGATTCGCCTTGCCTTTATCGTTGGGGTTTTGGGAGAGATCATCAGTATTGCTGCGCTGACGGTATTTGATGCCGCGATTATGACAGGGGTTAACATCGATCTTATTTTAAAATTGGGATATCTGCTGTTTTTTATTGTCGTGATTTATATGCTTTACAAAACATTGAACCTTCTCTTTTGGTGGTATCCAGAATTCAAAAAGACCCTTCTCCCCCAAATAGACACTTCAGCGCAAGATATACGTCTTTCTATGGCGCTGTTTTTCATCCTCATTGCAGTCATGCTCACGCTTGACTTGGAACTTGCCTTGGGTGCGTTTATCGCGGGGATGGCAATCTCTGCATTTTTCCATCACGAGAAAGAGCTTGAAAACAAAATGTCCAATCTTGGATTTGGATTTCTCGTCCCGCTCTTTTTCATTCATGTGGGGAGTTCATTTGACATCCATGCACTGGCGATAAAAGGGGTGATTCCTGGGGCATTGCTGATTACTTTGTTGATGATCATCACCAGACTGCTCGCAGCAGTTGCGCTCAAAAAGATCAGTGGCGCAAAAGAGGCTTTACTCATAGGGCTTTCCCTCTCGATGCCCCTGACCTTACTTGTTGCCGTGGCAACAATCGGATACGATACCAAACTCCTAGATCAATTGACCTATTATCAACTCATCTTGGCAAGTCTTTTTGAGATTTTACTCTCCATGACTATTATCAAAATTTTACAAACAAAGAAAAAGGTCGAAACCGTTTCAAACTAGTCAACTTCTTCTATGGCTTTTTGATACGCTTCATCTACCTTTTTACCTTGAACTGTTTGCCGTAATTGCATTTCTTGGGTGTCTTTAGGTAAGGATACTTCTTTTGGCAAAATGATAGATCTTTCTTCGTCTACCTCTTTCTGGGCCTTTTCTTGTGCCAATCGTGCCTGTTCTTCTTGCAGCTCTTTTGCAAGCTTTTCTGCCCTTTTTTTCTCGTACGCTTCCACCTCTAATCGTTCTGTTTCGCGTTGTTTTTCTAAAGCTTTTTCTTTCTCTTCCAACGTTTTTTGTTTCTGGAGGTCATCGGATTTGTTTTGCAAATCCGCTTTATTTTTCGGAATATCTACTTGCTGGGGAGACATCGGTCTATTTTTAACGGATTCTTTGAACTCCGTTAAAAAGCGTTGGGTATCTTTATCGATCTCCCCCCATCCATCCGATCCATAAGCATGAAGAACCAAAAATACGAATAAAAAACACCCATACTTTTTCATCTTCTATTCCCCTTGAGGCTCTAACTGTTTTAGCTCAAAATACTCTTTTTGGAGTTGTTGATTTTTCTCTTTGAGTCTTTTTTCTTGCCATATCAAATCATTTTTTTTCTGTTTCAGTTGCGTTAAAACCGTTACAGAATTTTCACCATAGATCAATACTCCGACATAAATACCAAACAAAAGAATCCCCATCACCGCCAAAAGCAATGTTTTCAACGATAATCCGGCAATACTTTTTTCTTTGCGCATTTGTTTCAAATCAGACATCTTTTACTTTGAAAAAATCGATGCCCCTAGATACTCAAATTGTCCAAGCTCTGCCTCGATCTCAAGCAATCTATTGTATTTTGCGATTCTGTCGCTTCTTGCTGTCGATCCTGTTTTGATCTCACCCGTATTAAGCGCGACAGCAAAATCAGCGATAAACGTATCTTCACTTTCTCCGGAACGGTGGGACATCACGCAGGTATAACCACTTCTTTGCGCCAAACGAACCGTTTGCATCGTTTCGGAAACCGTCCCAATCTGATTTGGCTTAATCAAGATAGAGTTTCCGATACCCTTCTCAATCCCTTCTGCCAAAATAGAGACATTGGTAACAAAAAGATCATCCCCCACAAGTTGTACTTTAGCGCCAAGCACTTTAGTAAGCTCTGCCCATCCTTCCCAGTCATCTTCACTCAACCCATCTTCGATAGAAACAATAGGGTATTTTTCGCACATATCGGCATAGTACGCCGTCATCTCAGAGCTGGTCAATGATCTATTTTCAGACTTTAGCTCATAAAGCCCTTTCTCATTGATCAACTCACTCGCCGCAACATCCAATGCGATAGCGATCTGCTCACCTGGCACATAACCTGCTTTTTTAATCGCTTCCATGATCACCTGTATCGGCTCTTCATTGCTTTTGAGATTTGGTGCGAATCCACCTTCATCCCCTACTGCTGTACTTTCACCCATTCCATCGATGATTTTTTTCAAATGATGATACACTTCAGCACTGGCTCTAAGCCCTTCTGAAAACCTGTCAAATCCTACTGGCATGATCATATACTCTTGAAAATCCACAGAATTGTTTGCATGCTCACCACCGTTGATAATGTTGAGCATAGGCACAGGCATCACAACGGCATTTGCGCCGCCAAGATAGCGGTAAAGAGGCATACCCATACTTTTCGCCGCTGCGCGTGCAACAGCCATAGAGACACCAAGCACAGCATTTGCGCCTAAATTTCCATAATTGTGTGTTCCGTCGATCTCTTTCATGACCAGATCAATTTCTGCTTGATTAAAAGGGCTTAATCCTACAAGTGCGTCGTTAATAGGACCATTCACATTTTCACATGCTTGAAGCACCCCTTTGCCCATATAACGGCTCCCGCCATCACGAAGTTCAAGGGCTTCACGCTTGCCTGTACTTGCGCCACTGGGAACGATAGCACTCTCTACGGTACCGTCACTTAAACTTACAGTTGCTCTGACTGTTGGATTTCCTCTGCTATCCATTACCTCTGTTGCGACAACATCATCGATAAAAATCATCTCTATCCTTTATATTTGCTATGTTATATATGGCCTTTATTTTATCCAAATTTACCCAATAGCTAAATGAACCATACCAAAATAAACTTCGCACCCAAAGGATAGAAAGAGAGAAACCGTATTAGTCTTCAACCATCTCCGTCTCGTCTACAGTCAGAGCCTCACCAAAACCAAGAGATTCTTTGATTTTTGTTTCTATTTCTGCCATCAACTCAGGATTCTCTTTCAGTGCGAGTTTTGCATTCTCTTTCCCTTGCCCAAGCTTTTCAGTGCCGTAGCTAAACCAAGCCCCTGATTTATCGATGATATCCATCTTGACGCCATAATCGATCAGCTCGCCCAAAAATGAGATACCTTCACCAAACATAATATCAAACTCTGCCTGTCTAAATGGCGGTGCTACTTTGTTTTTCACTACTTTTGCTTTAACGCGGTTTCCTATGGAAGACTCCCCTTGTTTAAGCGTCGCAATACGTCTTACATCGATACGCACCGAACAATAAAACTTCAACGCATTTCCACCCGTCGTTGTTTCTGGAGAACCATATCCCATCGTCCCTATTTTCATACGAATTTGATTGATGAAAATCACTGTTGTATTTGTTTTATGCAAAATCGCGGTAAGTTTTCTCAGTGCTTGAGACATCAAACGTGCCTGTAAACCTACATGCTGATCTCCCATATCCCCTTCGATCTCTGTTTTTGGCGTCAATGCTGCCACAGAGTCAACAATGATAAGATCAACGGCTCCAGATCTAGCCAATGTTTCCAAAACATCCAAGGCCTGCTCTCCAAAATCGGGTTGGGAGACAAGCAAATTATCGGTATCGACCCCTAAGTTTTTTGCATAGACTACATCAAGAGCATGTTCTGCATCAATAAACGCACACACCATCTCTTTTTTTTGTGCCGAAGCGATCGTCTGAAGCGCAAGCGTTGTTTTTCCAGAAGACTCTGGTCCATAAATCTCTATAATACGCCCTTGCGGAATTCCCCCGATTCCCAATGCCATATCTAATCCTAATGATCCTGTTGATATCGATTCGATAGGCTCAAATTCTTTATCGCCAAGTCTCATCAATGTCCCTTTGCCAAACGTTTTATCGATTTGTTTGATCGCCATCTCAAGTGCTTTTTGCTTGTTTGCATCCATTGCCATAGTCATTTCCTTATCCTTAATATTGAATTCTAGCACCATTCTAATAGATTTTTGTATGCAAAAATAAAAATATGTCAAATTGACATGTTTTTAGAATCGCTCTCTAAAAGTTACCCCAAATAGAAAGCATGTTATACTTTAAAATCTATACCATATAAAAAGAAACTAAAACAAATGAATCCCATACAACTAGCCCATTCTCCGGATGCAGATGATATCTTTATGTATTATGCGATCAAGTTTGGTTGGGTCGACACCAAAGGGATAGCATTTGAAAATATTGGATTGGATATCGAGACACTCAACAAAGAGGCGATTCAGGGGACGTATGATGTCACGGCGATCAGTTTTGGAATGTATCCTCTGATCAAAGAAGAGTATGCCCTCCTACGCACAGCCGTAAGTTTCGGCGAAGGGTATGGCCCAAAACTCATACGACGAAAAGAGACTAAGCTCAAACGTAATTTTAAAGTTGCTCTTTCTGGAAAATACACCACCAATGCGATGCTTTTTCGCATTTACTATCCAGAGGCAAGACCCGTTTATATGGATTTTTTAGAGATAGAAGAGGCTGTCGTTTCGGGGAAGGTAGATGCAGGGGTTCTCATTCATGAGTCGATCCTCGATTTTGATGAAAGTTTAGAGGTTGAAAAAGAGATTTGGGATGTCTGGAAAGAGCTTGCAGGGGAAGATCTGCCTCTCCCGCTTGGAGGCATGGCGATACGTAGAAGTATCCCTCTGAACAGGGCTATTGAGATAGAAGATATTCTGATAGAGGGGGTGAAAGTTGCCAATGAAAAAAAAGAGTCCCTTTGCACCAAACTCGAAGCAGATCACTTGGTGCGCATCTCCGATAAAATGCTTTCCAAGTATCTCGACATGTACGCATCAGATGCCTCTATAGCACTTTCTAAACTTCAACTCAAAGCACTCGATACATTATATGAAATAGGTTTCAAGCATGGTCTTTGGGAATCCCCACTTAAAACAGAAAACTACCTCATCCCCAAAGAGTATGATGAGCTTCGTTCAAGATAGTAGATAAAAAGTAGAAGATAGCAGATGCGAAACAAAACATATTATAATAAAATTTTTGCCACGCAAAACATACCATCACTATTCACTAAACCGCAAGGTTTTCTCCATGTTTTTTAAAACCATTGATTTTTCTACCTATTCTAGCATCAAAATAGGGCAACCTACCCAAGTACTGATGATAGAAGAACATGATACCATCCCAACCGATCGCTATCTCATCGGGGGAGCAAACAATGTGCTGGTCTCTCCTTCTCCGCCACCACTGATGATGCTCTCTAAAGATTTTGCGACCATAACTCAAGAAGGAGAATTTTTAACCATCGGTGCCGCGATGCCAACAGGGAGGATAGTCTCTTACGCTAAAAAACATGACATCAAAGGGTTTGAATTTTGTGCCAAACTTCCCGGAACACTGGGGGGTATGCTTGCTATGAATGCCGGCGTGAAAGCATATGAAATATTCAACATTTTAGACGCTATCAAAATCAACCATCGGTGGGTCCAAAAAGAAGAGATCCCCCATGGATACCGTTTTGCAACACTGAATGGCATCGCAACCGATGCGCGCTTTAAGATCGAAAAAGGGTTTGACTCCGTGTTGCTTGATACGCTTATCCATTTACGTTCCAACCAACCCCATGAACCAAGTGCGGGTTCTGCATTTAAAAATCCGCCAAATGATTATGCCGGTCGTCTGATAGAGAGTGTGGGGTTAAAAGGGGAGCGAAAAGGACAAATGCAATGGAGTCCTATACATGCCAATTTTTTGGTCAATCTAGGGGGTGGCACCTTTGAGGATGCTAAATATCTGATAGACCTTGCAAAGCAAAAAGTGTACGATCAATTTAAAATAAAACTCATCGAAGAGATTAAGGTACTTTAACCTTTTATTTGTCTAAGCACCGGACACATCGAACATAATTTGATTCGTCTGCTGTTCTTTGATACTGCATGGCATCGGCTGGAAAAACCACATAATACTTATTCGCCACCGCTGGGGTAGATGTCCAAAAGTCAGCGCCACGATGATAGGTAAATGGGTTGTGCTGCGGCGCATGCACTTGCATCAACTCATCTGCAGTGGGCACCCTCCAATCGCCATAACCACCATAGTTCAACGTACGACAATATTGGATCGCATGACTATGCGTTCCTACTTTCCCCACAGAATAGCCTTGTTTAAACCCACCATCTTCCGCATCGGTATATGGCTGGTCTTGCCACATCAGTTTTGCTTCATGATCGACATACACTTTAGAGACTTGACAAGCCTTCTCCGGCATTTGCATCTTAGTGACAGGAGAGAGCGAACCACTTTTATCCCCTCCCGCAAATACGAACGAAATCATGGCAAAACATAATACAACACTTGTTTTTTTCATATCTATTCCTTTTCCTATGCATATTTTATGCATGGATTTCTATTTTCACTCCGTTTTGAACTGCACGCCAAAGTGTTTCCATGTCACGATTTGTTACCGCCATGCACCCTTCTGTCCAATCTTTCGATAACGTATAACTATCCCCTCTCCCATCGGCATTCCACTTAGGTTGTCCATGGATCGTAATGTATCCACCCGGCTTTACTCCACGTGCACGAGCATCTGCGATATCTTGTGGATCAGGATAAGAGATCATAAGCGATCTAAAAAGCCTTGGGTCACACTTTTTTCTTACAATACGGTAACATCCTTCAGGTGTTCGATAATCACCCATTTGGATCTTGTCTCCTTTGTCACCATTTTTACCTAAAGAGATACGGTATTCACCGACCAATTTTCCAGATCTATAGGCATACATTTTTCTCTTTTTCTTGTATACCACTATTTTATCTATCTTGCTTGACTGATCTATCTCGGCACCTTTTGCCAACTCATTGATACACTCTTTTGTGGCATAAGAACCATCAGGCCCATAAGTTGTAGTACCGCATCCTGCCATAAACATTGCACCAGCAAGTCCTAAAATAGTTAACTTCAATTTCATTATTTCCCTTTTTATGAATGTCCCCAATCCTCTTCTTGAGGTTTGCTTTTGTGTTTCTCTTTTTTGTACGAAGTGCCGTTTTTTAATTTTTGCAATCGGTTAAGTTGGCTCATCTGAGCTTCACGGATATCTGAAAATACTTTTTCTCCAAACGCTTCATCTAAACACGTTTTTTCATACAGCGCAAAGATATAAGCCTTTAGCATTTGATGATACTCTGACTCAAGCAGTATCTCTTCTCTCTCTTCAAACTTCTCTTTGAGCGTCATAAACTTCGCTTTAAACTGCTCAGCGCTTATCGCTTTGTCTCGAAACATGCGGAAAAGATTTTTACTGATCTTTTCTAATTCGATTATATACTTTTGACGATTAAATTTATCAATCTGTTTTTGTGTATATCTCATCCTCTTGCCCTATTGGATCACAATAGGAACCCCTTTCCTCACTGCATACCACAACTCTTCCATCGCGCTATTGGTCACAGCCACACATCCCTGTGTCCAGTTTTTAGATAGCGTATACGCATCTCCTTTCCCATCGGCATTCCACGCTGGCTGAGCATGGATCGTAACATTGCCTCCTGGATGAACACCGTTCTTCGCTGCTCTTTCTTTGTCTTCTGGTCTAGGGTAAGAGATACAAAGGGAACGATAATATTTAGGAGAACAAAGTTTTCTAGAGATCCAAAACTCACCTTCTGGCGTTCTGCCATCTCCCATCTTTTGTTTATGTCCCACAGGATTCCGTCCCAAGGAGATAGGGAAAACTTTTTTCACTTGATCCTCTTTGTAGAGATACATTTTCCGCTCTTTTTTCACTACCACGATTTTATCGATACTTTTGCTCTCAGAAAAATCCTCTGCCTTTAACAGCTCTTCTTTGCACTCTTCAAGCGTATAATGACCATCTTCAACTTGAGTAGCGTGTTTTTTCCCAAACAACCCAAACAAAGAATCCCAAGGTGAATGACACCCCGTCAAAAAGAACATCACTAACAACCCATACACATACCGCATTCATTTTACCTTTTCACTATACTAATACGAATATTTTAGCATACTTTATCAAGAAAAGAGGGAATTTTTAAGGGGGAAAAAGAGAAGATAGACATACTTCTCAGAAGCATGTCTAAAAAAAGAAGGTCAACTTAACAAGCTGCCTTAGCTGCTGCCAATGCTTCTTCGTAGTTAGGCTCAGTTGTAATCTCTGGAACTACTTGCTTGTAAGTTACTTTTCCATCTTTACCAATCACGAAGATCACCCTTGCAAGGATACCAGCAAGTGGTCCATCTGCCAAAAGTACACCATACGCGTTCGCGAAGTCTTTGTTTCTGAAATCTGAACATACTTTAAGGTTTTCAATACCTGCTGCACCACACCATCTCGCTGCAGCAAATGGAAGGTCCATAGAAACTGTGATCACTTCAACACCTGCCAAAGATGCTGCTTCTTGGTTAAATCTTCTTGTTTCAGCATCACATACACCGGTATCAAGTGATGGTACTGCAACAACAAGTTGCACTTTACCTTCTCCACCGATTGTCTCATTTTGGAGCATTGGGTTACAGTTTACTACTGTTACTGCTGGTGCTTTGTCACCTACGTTTACTTCTTTACCCGCTAGGTTGCATACGATATCGTTTTTAAATGTTACTGTTGCCATTTTTTTCCTTTTTTAAATAATTTGGTAAAAGTATTATCGCTTAAATAAGATAAAATAACTCTTATTTTTTTCAAGAAATAAAAAATATTTTTAAAATTTTCTATTTGTAACACTTTGCTCGTGGTTACATCCCTGGTAAACGGGGAATTTTACCCAACTTAGAATAGCGACAATACCATCCCCACATCTTTTTCATCCAATGCCCCACCACTGGCAGAGGAATCATTCTTGCATTTGTATCGCTTCTGTACACAAATGCGGCTCCGTTGCCTGTATCCATCACGCACAAAATATTGAGATGACTCATATAACTTTCTTTGGCCTCTTTGCCTTGGATATCGTTGTGTATATTCATCGCTACATTTCTTGCCATCACTTCAGCAACATGCCCTTGTTTTGCACGCCACTCTGGGCCCAACAATGCTGCGCTATCTCCGATGGCATACATCCCATCAAATCCTTCGATCTCATTGTATTCATTGGCTACCACAAAACCTGCTTCAGTCAAAGGGAAGCCACTCTCTTTCAGTACATGGTGCCCTCTCCCTGCCGATATAAACATCGTCAAATCAGACGATAGCCTTGTTCCATCTTCGAAAGAAATACCATCGGCTTCAAATTGAGTGATCTTTGCGCCCACTTTTTTATGGATACCCGTCATGCCAAACATTTTATCCATCATCACTAAAGCTTTTTCGCCCATCTTCTGTCCAGGTTTTTCCATCGGCGCAAAAAACGTCAGTTCAAAATTTTGACGGATACCCTTTTTTTTCAGATAGTTATGAACATTAAAAAGCACTTCAAATGCCGGACCCCCACGTACGGCCGAAGTGTCGTTGGGATTACCGCCAAATCCCATAGCAATTTTGCCGGAACCTTTTGCAATCAGTTTCTCCAGTTGCTCGTGCAAGGCTACTGCCTCTTCTGGTTTCCCGCAGATGGAAAGTGTATGCTCCATCCCCGGATGAACCATCTTGTGTTGTCCCATTGCGATGACGATATAAGGATACGCTTGCAAGACATGCCCGCTTTGCAATGTCACTTTTTTCGCCAAAGCATCCACTTGCGTGACAGGATCAACAATCAGCTCAAAACCATGCGCTTTCGCTAAACGTTCCAATGGGATAGAAACATCATTCATCCCCACCTCTCCCGTAGGAATCCAAATCGAAGTAGGATAGATATAAAAATAATCCCTATCGCTGACCAATGTCACCTCAATATTTTGTTTCCTTAGGAAAATTGCCGTTTCTATCCCTGCAAATCCGCCGCCCAATACCAATACACGCTGATTCATTTGTATACTTACTCTTCCGTACTTTGCAATTTACTCTTGACTTCTTCAAACTTTTCTTTGGCTGCATTAATGCCTGATTTGACCCTATTCAACAACGCTTCATCCACCAAGTCTGCACGTGGGTAGAAAAAGACCAACTCTCTATCTACACTGATTTTTTCACGATCATCGGTCGCATACGCTTTGATCTTCAACGTAATCGGTGTATCTTTTCTTGCATTCTCTACCAATTTTTCGGTCGTCTCCAAAATAACCACTTTTTTCTTCTTTGCGCCCGCTTGCAATTTAAACGAATCACTAGGCTGTTTGATCTTCACTTTGTCGTTGTTGACCACTTCAAAGTAGTATGTATGGTCTTGGTTATCGGTATTTGAGAACATAAAGATATAATCGTTTTGCACGCTACCATCAAGTTTGTTGATCTTATAAAGTCTTTGCCCCTTGTTGATGTTGAGTAGCATATGCTCTTTTTTGCTTCCCATCATAAAGAGTGCCACAAGAACGATGGCGAGTACCGCAAAATAGGCGATCACTTTCCCTCTGAAATAATTGGTTTTACCTTCATGGCGCAAAGTTTCTTTTTCGCTCGACCATTGGACAAGACTCGGTTTTCCCAAAGCACCCATTACAGACGTACAGGCATCAACACACTCAAGACAGTTGATGCACTCAAGCTGCAACCCTTTTCTAATGTCGATATGGGTAGGACAGACGGTGACACAACTTTCACACGTCGTACATTCTGCATTGGTATTGACCGCTAACAACTCTTTTTGTTTGCTAAATTGCTTCTCTCTTTCATATCCATGCCCTTGATAGATCTCTCCCCCACGGATAGGATCATACACTGCCATGATAGTATCATCATCATAAAGTACCGACTGCACACGGCTATACGGACACACATACACACAAAAATTTTCCTTGATCAAAACAACATCCACGATCAGGAAAAGTGCTATACCTATCAAAATACCTACGAGCGCCATATGCTCAGCAGGGTTACTCAAATAAGCAAAAAAATCTTCTGGGGGAACAAAATACCACAAAAAGTTTGCCGCTGCGATCACCGAAAGAACCGACCAAAGTAAGATCGCGATCACTTTTTTAAGTTTATTTTCCATCGTAGACATATCGGGATCTTTTTGTTTGTTTTTGATCCGTTTTCTCAGCCCTAAAAGTTTTGTCTCGATCCCATCTCGGTAAATCACACGGAAAATCGTCTGCGGACATGCCCAGCCACACCATGCTCTCCCGCCGACAGCAGTAACAGCAAAAATACCAAGAAACAAAAGCATTAACAAAAATGGCATCAAATAAAGCTCTTGCATATCAAATGCCACACCTGCCAAATGCAATTTCTTTTGATCGAAACTTAACAAAAATAGGTGATTTCCATTGATCGTAATCCATGGCATCCCCATTCCGACGATTGTCCCTATCACGTAGAACCAATACCGCTTGATACGATAAGGTACCCACCCTTTTAAATATTCACTTTTCTTTTTCTCTACCGTTGCTTCCATGCAGCTACTCTCCTTTTGAACTATTCATCTCTTTGAAAAGGACAAATCAGAACGACATTGTCCATCTGCGCCTCATCATCTCTATCGATCCATGAACTCTCTACAAGCTCTTTGATTTGACGAGACTCTATATAGTCTTTGAGCGAACTCCGACTCACCTCAAGTTTTCTTGCTATCGCGCTAACACTCAATCCTTCAGACAACAATGTCATGATTTCTCTTTGATACACATCAAATTTCGAGCTTGACTTGCTCCCTTTTGGTCGTCCGATCTGGTTGATTTTTTGTTCCTCTTCGCGTAACCTGTCAAGTAATGGCACAAGTGTAGTCACACTACTTTGCTGATCGATACGTATCCCCGCATCGACGATCCATAAGTGAGCATGATGACTCAACAAACAATGGATCACCTTAATCAGCTCTTCCACACGATCACTAACGATATTTAACGCAGAGATAATGACCGTATCCCCCTCCTTAATAGTTTGCAAAAAATCTTCAAACTCTTTTCTCTCTTCTAAGAAAAATTTTTTAGTTGCATGTTCAACGACTTCCTGGTCTATGGAAAGCGCGTTGATGACAGAAAAAGCAACGATATCTTTATGTTGAGAAAAGAGGGGCTTTAGCCCTGGGGCTTGTCTTGTATAGCAATAAACCACCTTATTCCTTTAAGTATAAATCATTTGACAAATCATCATAGCTTATTTTGATGATTAAAGTCAAGTATTTTTTGAATATCTTCGTCATTTTATCGATTTGGTTTTACTTTTATGTTAAAATACCCCCAAATCACACAGCAGGAAAGAAACCCTATGAATCTCACCCATCTTGACGAACACAATAAACCTAAAATGGTTGATGTCTCCGAAAAAGCCAACACCACGCGAACAGCAACCGCCAGTGGCATCATAGAAGTCACTCCCGCTGCATTTGAGGCGGTGATTCAAAACACTGCCAAAAAAGGTCCCGTGCTTCAAACGGCCGTCATCGCAGCGATCCAAGGGGCGAAACAAACCTCCACCTTGATCCCGATGTGTCATCCACTTATGCTTACTTCAGTCAAAACCGACATCGAAGAATTGCCCCAATTGCCAGGATTTAAACTCACGGTGACAGCAAAACTCAACGGACAAACCGGCGTAGAGATGGAGGCCTTAACGGGCGTCAGCATAGGACTGCTCACGATTTATGATATGCTCAAAGCAATCGACAAAGGGATGGTCATCAAAGAGGTGCAGCTTGAACACAAATCAGGCGGTAAAAGTGGTGATTTTCAGCGTGCTTAAAGAGGAGAAGAGATGATTTTAGACAACAACACACCGACCAAACCCCATATCGAATACCCAACCCAGTGGGGATTCAAACTCATCGGCAGGGACAAGGACGCTCTGTTGCGATGCATTAAAGAGGCGATGGGAGACAAAAAACATATCTGCTCTCTAGGCAATTCA
>JBEARN010000026.1:0-14464 GCA_041163165.1 Pseudomonadota bacterium | reverse complement strand
GCCCTTTCAAGCAATCTTGAGTGTAGATAGAAAACATCCCCTGGATATGCCTCTCTACCTGGAGGACGTCTCAAGATCAATGACATCTCTCTATAAGCTACCGCATGTTTAGAAAGGTCATCATAGAAGATAACTGCATGTCTACCGTTATCTCTGAAATATTCAGCCATCGTTACACCTGCATAAGGTGCCAAAAATTGAAGCGCTGAAGAATCAGCAGCACCAGCATTTACGATGATCGTATAATCCATTGCGCCATGCTCTTCAAGCTTTTTCACTGTTGCCGCAACTGTTGATTGCTTTTGACCGATAGCCACATAGATACATACAACATCTTGACCTTTTTGGTTAATGATCGTATCGATCGCCAATGTTGTTTTACCTGTTTGTCTGTCACCAATAATAAGCTCTCTTTGTCCTCTACCTACCGGTACAAGTGCATCGATCGCTTTGATACCTGTTTGAAGTGGTTCATGCACTGATTTTCTTGACATGATTCCTGGTGCTTTCTCTTCGATAAATCTGTGTTCAGCTACTTCAACTGCGCCTTTACCATCGATTGGCTCACCAAGTGGATTTACCACTCTTCCCATAAGACCATCACCTACTGGTGTCTTAAGCAGGTCGCCTACTCTTTTGACACTCATACCTTCTTTGATACCTTTACTTGATCCAAGAACAACCACACCAACGTTTGCTTCTTCAAGGTTAAGTACAAGACCTTGCATACCGTTTTCGAACTCTACAACTTCACCTGCCATAACATTGTTAAGACCATATACTGTTGTAATACCGTCTGCGATACCTACTACTTTTCCTACTTCATTGATATTGACATCAATTTCAAAATTTTCAATTCTTTCTTTGATGATCGAACTAATCTCATCTGCTTGCAATTTTACTGCCACTGATACTCCTTTCTAAATTAGATAACTATAAAGATTTCTTGATGAAATCGATTAATTGTTCTTTAACTCTCTGCTTAGAGAAGTTTACCTCTATTCCCAAATCGTCTACTGAAACACGTACACCGTTAAGATCACTTTTCTCTTCTCTTAACTTGATCACCGAACCTGTGTATTTTTGAAGTGTTGTTTCAAGATGAGCAATATCCTCTTTCGTGAAAGAAGATGCACTTTGAAGTACTCCCTCGTATTGATTCAAAGCACTTTGCTGTTCTTTGTTCAATACTTTTGTAATGACAGGAATTAAATCCAATCTTTTGTTCTCGCCTAAAAGTTTTACAAAGTTTACTAATGCCCCGTTGCTATTGCCGATCGCAGCTAGAATCATTGCTGTTTTACTTTCAGTTGATACGATTGGAGATGTTAATACCGATTGAATCTTATCGTCTATCATGACTGCACTTAATCCATTAAGGACTTCTAAAGTAGCGGATAAATCTTTTACTACAGATGAAAGTGCTTGTGCATATCGTTTTGCAATTAATTCTTCCATTATGCCACCTTCCCTGAAATAATTTTAACCACTTTTGTTGCATCAAGCATAATATCTTCATCTGTGATATTTTCACTCAATACTTCATCGATCGCATTTCTAGCAGATTTTCTCTCTTCTAATACCATCTTTTCTTGATATTGTTTTTCAAGTAACGAGATATCCTCTTGATTTGCAGAGGCAATTTTTTGTGTAAGAACAACCGCCTCAGCTTTAGCATCAGCGATAATCGTTTCTGCTCTTTTTTTGCTAGTATCTAAACGGTTTTGCGCCTCTTTTTTTTCATCTTTAGCTGCTTGAAGTTTTTGCTCAATCTCATTAAGTCGAGATGCAATCCCTTGGCTTCTCCCCTGAAAAAAGCTTTTAACCGGATTTGCGATCAAGTAGTACAGCAACCCTGCGAAAATAGTAAAGTTGATCACCCTTGGAAGATAATCTGACTCTCTCCCTGTTTGTGCTAAATAACGACTTGACTCACCTTCTCCATGACTTGCTAAAAGCACGGCAGGAACAATGATTAAAGACCATAGTACGAATTTTTTCATCTTCTCCCTCCCCTTATAGTTTGCTAAACTTAGCTTTTAAGCTCTCTTTGAAAAGAGGCATTTGAGAAAGAAGTGCATTTTTTAGACTCTCTTTTTCGGCTGTAAGCTTTTGCAAGAAAGTATTGTATTCTGATTCAAGCTCACCTTGTCTTGTTTCAATTTTGCTCGCAGCCAAAGCTTTTTGATCATCAATCGCTTTTTGTCTAATGATGGCTGCTTCATTTTTAGCATTGTTGATAATTTCATCCGCTTTTGCATGAAGTTCTTCACTGTTACCACTAAGCCCTTTTGCATCTTCCAAATCTTTCGCTATAGAACGATCCCTATCATCCATGAATTTTACCAATGGTTGAAATAGCATTGTATTTAAAAGAACAAGGAGGGTTAGAAATAAAGCAAGAACAAACAGCATCAACGGTAAATGTATGTCAAGCATTAAAACTCCTCATGTAATTTCGCAATATTTTATCATTTTTGTTATTTGGGTATGATTAAAGCTAACGGTGATTTATAAGAATAATGAGGAAATTGTAGATTTTATTTACAGAATGAAGTTGAATTCTTTATATATTATTTGAAATTTAATTTTTCACACGCTTTTAAGAATAATTCTATCTCTTTTTCGTTTTTAAATGTAATTTCGATACTTTTAGATTTAATTTTTGTTTTAAAAGGTAATATTTTTGTCAATGTCTCACCATAGTGATCCAACATACTTTTAGCCGATTTTTTAATACTTTTTTTCGTATCTTTTTCTTTGTATTTTTTAACTAAATTTTCTGTGTCTCTTACACTCAGTTTTTGTCCGATGATACTATCTATCACTATTTTTTGCTGTTGCTCATCAAGGTTCACCAATACTTTTGCATGTCCTTGAGAGAGCTTGTCTTCTGTGAGTTGCTTTTGGGCATATTCGGAAAGAGAAAGCAAACGCATTGTATTGGTGATCTGCGAACGGCTTTTATGGACGATAGAAGAGAGTTCATCATGGGTGATATCATGCACTTCAATGAGTTCTGCATACGAATTTGCAAGCTCTATCGCATTAAGATTTTCTCTTTGGATATTTTCTATGAGAGCAAGTTCACGAAGCTTAATATCATCGATCTCCACACTCGCAACGATCGCTCTAATATGAGTCAAATTCGCAAGTTTATGCGCTCTAAGACGTCGCTCTCCAGCAATGAGAAGATACCCATCTTTTTTCTCGATGACTACGATAGGTTGCAACAATCCATGCTCAACGATCGAATCACTTAACTCTTGAAGTGCTTGAGGATCAAAGTGTTTACGAGGCTGGAATGGGTTAGCAGTGATCTCCTCAACCGCTATCTCTTCAATCCGTGCCCCTTGCTCTTCAAGTTCAAAACTATTTATATCTCTTAAATCTTTTTGATAAGCTTCTTCTACCTCAGAAAGAATCTCACCAAGCCCTCTACCTAACGCCATACTAACCTCGCACTATCACAGTAGCAAGATCTCTATAAGCGACTGACCCTTTTGAACCGCCGGCATAGGCTGTGATTGGCTTACCAAAACTTGGGCTTTCAGCGATTTTCACATTTCTTGGGATGACAATGCATTCTTTCCCTTTTTTGACATGAAAAAGCTTGTCTTTAAAGTGAAGCGTCAAATCATCAAGCACTTGTTTAGAAAGATTATTCTGCTTAGAATACATCGTTGGCAACAACCCTTTAATTTTTAATTTTGGATTGATTGACTTTTTCAACAAATTAACGGTATTGATCAACTGCGCCAAACCTTCCAAAGCAAAAAACTCGCATTGAATAGGGATAATTACCGAATCAGAAGCACACAATGCATTGATCGTAATAGGACCTAATGCAGGCGGTGAATCAATAATAATATAATCAAATTTTTCAGTCATATTCTGAATACTTTTTTTAAGAACCAATTCTCTGTTTTTGGCCTTAGGATCATAAAATTCTTTTTCCATACCAACCAATCCAATGTTAGATGGGGCTAACTGAAGATTTTTAATCTCTGTTTTCAAGATCACATCAGAGAGTTCTTTACTCCCTTTAAGCACATGATAAATATTATACTCATAGTCACTTCGGCTGAACCCTAAACTGGTTGTAGCGTTGGATTGCGGATCGATGTCCAGAAGAAGAACTTTTTTCCCTTTTTCAGCTAAAGACGCAGCCAAATTGACAGCCGTGGTTGTTTTCCCTACGCCACCTTTTTGATTGGCGATACAAATAATTTCACTCATCGTAAACTAAACACCCTCTTGCCTTCCATAATTAACGAGCCATCTTCGCATAAAACAGCGTTTTTTAGGCTCTTTTCATCGTTTTCAATATGAACTGAAAACATTCTACTTAATTCAAATTCTATCTTATAGAGACTAAAAATTTCCTTCCATTTTGGAAATTTTTCAAGTGCTAATAGGTAATTTTCGAGCAAAAATTGAGGTGAAATATCGGACTGCAAGGCTTTGTAGCCATTTTGAGAATTTTTTAAATTGATTCCCATTCCACACACTAAAATTTGATCGATTTTTTTTGTGATCGTTCCACCCACTTTATCTTTATCCAGATAAAAATCATTGGGCCACTTTAACCACACCTTCAAACCAAATTCTTTCAATGTTTGCTTCATGATAAAAGAAAAATAAATCGAAGCCGATCCTAAAGGCAAATCCTCAGGAATCATTTCTAAAGGTAAAGCAAAAGAAGCAAAAAAATTTCCTTTACCGCCTAACCAACGATTGCCACGACTCCCCAAACCTGCACTTTGCTCTTCGCACCATACAGCAACAGGAGCAGTTAAAAGACCTTTTTCTATCTGAGCTAAAAGATGCGCTTGTGTCGATGGAAGCGTATTAAAATAATATATCTCCAACTTTCAATCCTCTCCCTACACAATAGCTCTTAGCGCTCATCATTTTCTTTCCCGAAGGTTGCAGCATTCCTACTTTAAGGCTCCCTTGTTTGCATCCTAGGATAACCGCATCCTCCTCAAACGCTAAAATCTCAAAAGGTTGGTGCATTTGTGTCATTTCATGAGGCATCATCTGATCAAATTTCACACCATTATTCGCAAAAACACCTGGCCACCCCTCAAATGCTCTATATTTGTTGTACACTTCTTGCGCATTTATGAAATCAACTTCACCATCACTTTTTTTAATCTTCTTACATAGTGTTGCCTCGACCTCATTTTGTGGCACAGGTACAATCGTGTTAAATTCTTTTATGGTTTGCAGTGTAAGTCTAGCTGCATCTTTTGTAAGTTGTTCCATCAAGGCATACAAACGCATCTCTTGAGGGATCTTAAACTCAATTTTTTTTAACATATCCCCAGTATCTAATCCTACATCCATCAGCATCGATGTCACACCGCTAAACTCATCTCCATTTAGCAAACTTTGTTGCACTGGACTTGCACCACGATACTGTGGTAAAAGTGACGCATGAAGATTGATGCATGGGGCAATATCTAAAACAGTTTTAGGCAACAATTGTCCAAAAGCTGCCACGATAATAAAATCTGGTTTTACCTTTTCAATCGCTTCCAAAATCCCTTCATCACTCAATCTATTAGGCTGCAATACTGGTATATCATATTCTTCTGCTAACACTTTCACTGGTGGAGAGGTTAACAGTTGTTTGCGACCCACAGGTTTATCTGGCTGGGTGATCACCAAAGCAACATTGATATCCTCTGCTTGAATCAATGCTTGGAGTATCTCTTTAGCATAATGGGGCGTTCCCATATAAACGACTGTATATTTCATCTTTTTCCTCTTGCCTATTTCATGCTTGAAACAGTGTTCCACCTTTATGCTCTTTGTCTATCAAGAAGGACTTTACATCTTCAAGGTCAAAACCGCTGGCTAAGAACATTGCCTTCCCCTGCTTCATCAAGAAGTCTGCAGATTGCAGTTTTGTAACGATCCCCCCTGTGGCAAACTCATTGTTGGGGGTATGCGTTGCATTGAGTTCATCGTCTTTTAAATGATTCACGATAGCACGTCTTTGCGCATCACTGTATTGATGAGGATCTTTATCATAAAAAGCATCGATATCCGATAAAATGACCAATAACCCCGCATCAAAATAATGTGTTACATGGGCAGAAAGCCTATCATTATCACCAAACACCAGCTCTTCAACACTTACTGTATCATTTTCATTAATGATCGGAACTACATTGTTTTTTAATAAAGTATCAATCGCCACCTTCGCATGCGCAATATGTTCTTTCACCCCAAATACATCTGCACTCAACAGAACCTGAGAACAAAGCAAATCAAACTTAGCAAATTTTTCTTGATACATTTTCATCAAAAGTGGCTGTCCTATGGCTGCAAGTGCTTGCTTATTGGCTACCTCTTTTCGATCTAATTTAAGCTGAGTATACCCTGCTGAAACAGCCCCAGAACTCACTAAAATCACATCATATGCGCATGATTTTAGCTCGGCAATCAAAGCAACAAGCGCTAACATACGTGGCTTAGCGATCGTTCCATTCTCAGTTAAAACATGAGAACCTACTTTTATTACTACCCTTTTCACCATAACCTACTTCTCTTCATTCTCTTCTTTCACATGCTTGACCAAATCCCCCAATGCATACCGTAAAGATTCTGTATTAACATGCGCCACAGAAGAGATAGGCAAAACAAAAATTGGTTCATTTTGCGGCAATGCGACTCCAAAATCTTTTTGAAATCCGTAACTCACATATCCTTCATTTAGTTTATATTGCGTTAACATATCGTTTTTTTTCAAACCAATGTCAGATAAAAATGTTTCTACGAGCTGATTGACTTCTTCTAATGAAAGTGAGTCGATTTTGGTAATCGCCACTGCATACTTTCTTGTAGCAAGTGTTTCCGAATAACGTTGCAGTTCTACCAAAAGTGTTTCATACTGATATTTCATCTCACGGTAATTGGCTGCATCTATCATCAATAAAAGTGTCTTCGTTCTTTCGATATGTTTTAAAAACTCTAACCCCAATCCTCTTCCATCACTTGCACCTTCGATGATCCCTGGTATATCTGCCATCATAAAAGAATCATAATCCCCAAGATGAACAACACCAAGCTTAGGTGTCAAGGTAGTAAATTCATAATTAGCTACTTGTGGTCTTGCATTGGAAAGCGTTGCAATGAGCGTTGATTTTCCTACATTTGGATACCCTACAAGTCCGACATCTGCGATGAGCTTCATCTCTAGCCTAATCTGCTTTGTAATGCCAGGCAATCCAGGCTGGGCATACGTAGGTCTTTGGTTGCTTGAATTTTTAAAGTGCATATTACCCAACCCCCCTTTGCCTCCTTCCAAGAAAAGTATCTCTTCCCCTTCCGTGACAAGATCAAGCAACTCTTCACCGGTTTCCATATCGATGACTGTCGTCCCTGGAGGTACAGTAATAATAGTATCCTGCCCTTTGCGTCCATAACATTTACGCCCCTCTCCCGGACGACCATTCTCTGCTTTAATGTGATGACGCCCACGCAGCGCTGAAAGTGTATCGGTATTGTTATCTACCTTAAAAAAGATGGAACCACCACGACCACCATCGCCGCCATCTGGACCACCATTAACCACAAATTTTTCTGTCCAAAAAGAGATGGCACCTGCACCACCCTTACCTGAACTCATGGTGAGTTCAACACTATCTACAAACATAACAAAACCTTTACACAATTTGATGGCTAAATCACACCACACCTAAATTAATCGCATTATATCTAATTTAGGCGAATTATCGCTATAATCCCTCTTTTGAATCAAACAAAAGTAAGGAGAAACCCAAATATGTTAAACCTAATCTCACTAAGACGATTCATGGTTTGCACTACATTGATCTTTTTTTCAGGTTGCGAACAACAAGGACCTGCTTCAGAACATGATTATTATTACAGCGGTATCTATTTTGGCAAATATTTCACCCCATTCTATAAAAAGGGGATCAGAGATGGCTGTACGACTTCCAAAGGTCAATACAGAAAATCACATAAATTATTTCAATCAAATACAGATTATAATCAAGGATGGTTCTTAGGCCGTAACCGATGCAAAGATTTATTGGTTACTGAAGAGGATAAAAAAAAGATATAAGCTTGAAAGGAATCCAAGCTTATATCGCATAAAAAATTATGCAGGGACTACTGAAACTTTTTTCTGCGTAGCAGATTTGTTGTCAAATTTCACAACACCTTCGATCATTGCAAAAATAGTGTGATCTTTCCCCATACCTACACCAGTTCCTGGATGTACTTTTGTCCCTCTTTGTCTGATGATGATGTTACCAGGGATAACGTTCTCACCGCCAAATTTTTTTACACCTAAACGACGTCCTGCCGAGTCACGGTTATTCTGAGTGGATCCTTGTCCTTTCTTATGTGCCATCTTAGCTCCTTTTGTTTATTAATTTTCTTTTTTGAAAATTGGCAAAACCAATCTTTCAATTCATTTCACTGAAGCTTTGCCTCAGCAAGAAATTTAGCTTACGCTATTTTTGTAATTCTAACTCTAGTGAAATCTCTTCTGAAACCTCTTTTAAGTTTTGAATCTTTTCTTCTTCTTTTTTTGTAGATGATAACTTTTTTATCTCTACCTTCATTGATCACTTCACCTTTAACTACAGCACCTTCAACGAAAGGTGTTCCGATTGTTAATTTCCCATTGTCAAGCGCAAGAACTTCTTTGAATTCTACTGCAGCTTTTGGCTCAAGACTCATTTTATCAAAAGCGATGATATCACCCTCTTTTACTTTAAATTGTTGGCCACTTGCTTTAATGATTGCGTACATTGCAAACCCTTTATATCTATTATTTTTCTAAAAAAGTTCGTGATTATATCCAAAATAGTTTTAATATTTTTTTAAACGGATCCCTTTTAGGAATACTTTTCTTTTTAAAAGTGGTATTCAGTTCCAGCAAGAGCGATACAATCTATCTCCACCAATGCATTTTTAGGAAGGGTTTTCACTGCCACTGTACTTCTGACCGGCTTGTGGGTACCAAAATAATGCGCATAAATTGCATTGACTTTTTCAAAGTCGTTCATATCTGCTAAAAAAATGGTAGTTTTAATGACATCATTAAAGTGTGCCCCTGCGGCTTCAAGAACATAAAACAAATTTTTCATCACTTGATGCGTTTGATTCTCTACATCATTTGCTGCCATCACACCTTCTGCCGTAAGAGCTATCTGACCTGATGTATAAATAAATCCATTCACTTCTACTGCTTGCGAGTAAGGTCCTATTGCTGCTGGTGCTTCTTTTGTTGATATAAACTTCATTGAACTACTCTCCTTTTAAATTCTCATATTTTAACACTATTTTCTTTTAGGCATCCCAAATTTTTGCGTGACCAACTCACCTTCATCATTAAAATGGAGGTAATAAAGCTTATCTTTTGATACAGGAAGTCCAGCAAGATAACGCAACGCTAGATTGGCCTGCAGTGATCCTATGTGCATCACAATGGGAGCCGCAATACCTCCGGGTTTGTGGTCTGAGATATTAAAGACTTGAAAGTCTGCCTCTTTGAAAAAACAGACTTGACCATTGAACTCTTCCACACTTGCATAAATCCATGGTGTCTCTGTCTCTTTAGCATAACGATCAATTTCACCTCGTACAGGCAAATTATCTGTCGCATCAAGAATCAAATCATAACCATTTCCCATTTGCGTAAACTCATCAAAAGTCATCTCAAATGCGACAGTTTTCACAAATGGATTTTTAGCTTCGATGAGTGCTGTGGCGACTTTGGCTTTATTTTTACCTTCATCTTGCAAGGTAAAGGCGATCTGGCGATGGATATTGTGATTGGAAACCCTATCGAAATCAACCATATGAATCTCACCTATGCCAGAAGTCCCTAGCGCCATAGCTAAAGTGCATCCTAGTCCACCCGAACCGATAATAGCGATCTTCTTCTTTTGAAGTGATTTTTGCTTCTCTTCGCCCCATAGCTGTATCTGTCTATTAAAGTATTGTTCTGGTGTCATTTTTTGATCCTTTGTTGCAACTCTTTTTCAAATGCCCAAACTTTACGATGTTCCAATACTTTGTTTTTATCGATCATCTCAACAAGCATCGATTCCTTGTCTTCAAGCATCATCTCCACTTCACCGTCAGGAGCAACCAGCATCGTGTCACCATAAAATTTCCATTTCACCTGATCATCGCTATATTCACCTAAACGGTTCGCTCTCAAGACGTAACACCCATGTAAAAATGCTTTGGTCTTGATGATCTCTCTCCAACGATTGTGTGAACCAAATGTCGATGCAGTAGGAAGAAGCACAAGATCCACTTTTTTTTCTGTCACTTTTTGCCAAAAATAGTCAAAATGGAGTTCAAACCCAGCAAAAACAGCTATCCGAATCCCTTCCACTGAAAATGTCATAGGCTCTTTTAAAGGTGCTATAGGATTTTCAAAAAATCTCTTTTCATTCCAATGCATATAAGGCAATAAAATTTGTTGTTCATAGTAACGGATGGTTTTGGGAGTCACTTTTGCTATCATTTTATGGTATCCCTCTTTTTTAGTCACGATAATCGGAGCGATAAAAATCATATCATACTTTATAGCAAGCTCTTTCAAGAGTTCCATATGTTTTCTGGTTTGTTCTTTGACCATATTTTTAGACATGGTCGCAAATTCTTTAAAAAAATGATTGAGGACATATTCACCCAAAAGCATCACTTTGGCATCACGTTGCTTGGCTTGTTTCAGGTAAAATTCAAGTCTAGTTGCGTTCATCCCTAATGTAGGCAATTGAAGTGCCGCAACCACGAGTTGTGACATTAGGCATTCTCGCCACTATTTTGATTGGCTTG
Source organism: Pseudomonadota bacterium (assembly GCA_041163165.1). Classification (GTDB taxonomy): domain Bacteria; phylum Campylobacterota; class Campylobacteria; order Campylobacterales; family Sulfurovaceae; genus Sulfurovum. Next base: position 3,625 of record JBEARN010000026.1, on the reverse strand, counting down.
CTCTATGACAGTGATCTTTGTTTTCGCTTCTTCGATCAGCTTTTGCGCCTCTTTAATATTTTGAAGCCCTTCTTCATAAAGCTTAACAGACTCTTCAAGTGTAATCTCAGGGTTCATCAGCTTTTCAAGCAAATTTTTTGAATACTCTAATTTTTCTTCAAACGTTTCATTTTTCATTATTAAACCTTTTTCCTTCCCAATAAGCAAAGCTCATTTGAAATTCCTCTCACTAAAGCTTCATCTATCGATTCAGGCAATTTCATTCCAATACCTTTCTTATGCTATCTTCGAACTTATCTAACTCGACCAAAAAAGCATCATGCCCATAATGACTCTGCACTTCAAGATAGGTATGTTTTTGTCCATTGCGTTGCATCATCTTTGCGATATGCTCCATCTCTGAAGGGAAAAAAAGATAATCAGATGAAAAACTGATGAGATGGACATTGGCTTTGATGCGCAAGATAGCTTCATGCAATGAATCATACCCACGACTAAGATTAAACGTATTGATCGCTTTTACTATATATAGATAAGAGAGCGGATCAAAATTGCGTGAAAAATTGCTCGTATTGTACTCCATATATCGCTCAACTTCATAACGACCAAACAGCTCAAAAAGACCATCGTTATTGACATAATTTCGTCCGAACTTACTGTCCATCGAATCAGGTGCCAAATAAGAGATATGCCCTGCGATACGCCCGATGGCTAATCCATCTAACCCCTCTTCTTTAAAATCATCTTTGTCATAATTTCCATGTTTAAAACGGGGGTCTCTTCGTATCGCTTCGATGGCTACTTTATTGAATGCTATCGTCCAAGGACGGGTCGCATACGTGGCAGCCAAAGAGATGATCTGATCTGCAAAATTGGGATAATCCACAGCAAACTGAAGTGCCTGCATACCACCCATAGACCCACCGATGATCGCTTTCACATGGTAAATCCCGAGTTGAGAAAGAAGGTGCATTTGCCCACGAACCATATCTTTTATCGTCACTACAGGAAATCTTAACCTATAGGGTTCTTCACTCGGATAGTTGTTACTCATCGGCCCTGTACTGCCGAAACAAGATCCTAAAACATTCGTACAAATGACAAAATATTTGGTTGTATCAACCGCCTTGCCATCGCCTATGAGTCCATCCCACCAGCCTGCTTTGCGTTCCCCTTCATAGGTGCCGGCAACATGATGCGAACCACTTAGCGCATGACAAATTAAAACGACGTTAGATTTGTCTTCATCGAGTGCACCGTATGTTTCATAAGCGATCTCATAAGGTTCTAAGATACGCCCGCTCTCAAGATAGAGCGGTGAACTGAATTGTGCTATTTTTGTAGTGATTTCCATGGACTGCTTTTATGCTCGATATTAACTATTTTGGATATTTTATCGAATTTGGGCTTTATTCTCTAAAATCTCCCTGTTCGTTTACCCCAAAGCCTTAGCTAAATCATCAATAAGATCTTGTGTATCTTCAAGCCCAACACTCAATCTTATCAGTCCGCCAGGTACACCTGCCTCTATGAGTTCTTGAGCTGAAAGTTGTTGATGCGTGGTGCTTGCTGGATGTGTAATGATCGATTTACTGTCGCCGATGTTGACCACCACTGCAAAAATCTCTGTCGCATCGGCGATCTTTTGCGCCAACTCTTTACTTTCCACTTCAAAAGAAAGAAGACCACTTGCCATCCCCTCTTTAAAATATTTTTGAACCAATCCATGATGTGCACTTGACTTTAAACCTGGATAGTTTACTTTTTTCACTTTTGGATGTGTTTCAAGATATGTTGCGATCGCCAACGCCGAATCAGAATGTTGTTTCATCCGCAACGGTAAGATTTCAAGTCCTTGGATATGCAACCAAGAGTTAAATGGGCTCGGTGCTCCACCTAAATCACGCAAGAGAGCCAATCGTACCCTTAGCGTAAAAAGTGGGAGCGGCACATCCGAATAAATCAATCCATGATAACTTGCATCTGGTTGATTGAAATGGGCATAACGTGGGTTGCCTTTGATTTTTTCTACCAAATGATGACGCTCTACGATGATCCCACCAAGCGCCAATCCCTGTCCTGTTGTATATTTACTGGTACTGTGCACACTAAGATCACACCCATGCTCCAAAGGTTTGCAAAGAATTGGCGTTGCTACCGTATTATCAACACACGTTAGGATGTTATGCTTATTCGCGATCGTTACGATCGCATCAAAATCTGCGACATCGATGCTTGGGTTGGTAATGCTTTCAAACAAAACAAGCTTCGTTTTCTCATCCACTAATGCTTCGATTTCAGAAGGATTGTTCACATTGAAATAGCGTGTTTCGATCCCAAAACGTTTGATGGTATGTCCTGTGAGGGTCGTCGTTCCGCCATAAACTTGCTTCGCTACGATGATGTTGTCTCCGGCTTCAGCGACATTTGCGATAGCATAAAAGATCGCCGCCATTCCAGAAGCGGTTCCTATGGCAGCTGCTCCCCCTTCCAAGGCAGCAAAACGTTTCTCAAACACATCAGTGGTCGGGTTCATCAACCGTGTATAGATGTTCCCAAGCTCTTTGAGGGCAAAAAGATTTGCCGCATGTTCTGTATCTCTAAACTCATACGCTGTACTCTGGTAGATCGGTACTGCCATCGTCCCTTGTGCATCCTTGTCATATCCTGCATGGATCGCCAGTGTCTGTTCGTGCATTATAATTCCTTATTTTATAAGATTTGAAGATTATATCGTGTGGTTGCTTTTAGGGAGGAAAAGTGCAGCGAATAGAGTTCGACTTCATCATCGATCTTTACCGACAATGCATCTCTTGCCGTTTCTAATTCATAACGACTTTGCATCGATAGATTTTTGTTTTGTCATACTTAAACTGTTTACAGAAAGTTTAAACCAAACGCTTGATATTCAGAGAACTTTCTATCCTGAGAAAGAAGTGTTAGATTTTCATTCATGCATTTCCAAATAATAATGCGATCAAATGGATCTTTATTGGTATCAACTTTTGGTAACTTATAGAAACTTGACATAATCTGTTTATCTATTTCTAACACTTCTATACCCATCTTATCAGCTATTTTAGGCAGATCATCTGGTGCAAGTCCATTGAGTTCCAGTTTTCCAAGATTGTATTTTAAAGCTATTTCCCAAAAGGATATACTTGCCATATAGATTTTATTTTTAGGGTTTTTAAGAATTTCTAACTTTTTGTTCTCTATTTTATCTGGATCAAATACTAGCCATAAAAATATGTGTGTGTCTATCAAATATTTTTTCATAAACCTAAAAGCTCTTGGTCAGTCATCTCAAAGTCATCTTTTAAGACAAAGCTCCCTTTGCCCTTATATAGACCAAACTCTCTTTCTGCTTCAAGTTCTAAATTTTTATCATAGGGTACTAACACTGCTACTTTTTCATGTTGTTTGCCATATTCGATAATAAACTTTTCACCACTATCTTTAATGGTTTTTAGTACTTCTGAAAAATGAGATTTTAGTTCTGCTACTTGTATCGTTTGCATTGCAGTCTCCATTTTTGTTTTGATTATATCTTTTATATGACATGTTGTCAACTAAATTTTTAAGGACGATCATAGTTGCATCATCCTGAACTTGCAGACAAAAG
>JBEARN010000025.1:0-14541 GCA_041163165.1 Pseudomonadota bacterium | reverse complement strand
ACAAGAGCAGAAAAAAAGCTGTAAGGGAGCAATGATGAAAGAGTTAAAAATTTTAGCAGTAGTTGTCTTCTTTACACTACTTACATACTGGGGTGTTGAGCCGTTTGCACACTCACAAATGCATAAACATGTAGAGTTTAACCACTTTAACTACGATGGTAAAGCAGATATCGAAGAGGCAAGTGATGCAAAAAAAGCAGATAAAGAGGCATTTTGGAGTAGCGTAGCAAATATCGCAAATCTTCAAGGAGATGCCTCAGCCGGTGAAGCTGGATTTGCAATGTGTCAAGGGTGTCACAATGGTGGCGGTGTAAATATGGGCGGTGTGATCCCGCCGAACCTTGACCATGCTGGGGCACTGTATGATAAAAAATATTTGATCGCGTTGATCAAAGATCCTGCCATGGCTTCCAATGTGGACCATAAATATGATGATACGATGATGCATCCGATGGGAGCTATCAAAACGATGATAACAGATGATCAAAGTATCGCAGATGTGGTAGCCTATATCACGCAAAATTTGAGTGCAGAGCCTACAGAAAAAGAAGCGTATTCTGAAGCATGTGGTCGTTGTCATGCAGTACGTTACGACAACTTCACCCAACTAGGGGACACACCAACATTTAAAGATGAGAAAGATGCATTGGCACATAAGATAAAAGTACTCGAAGAACAAGATGCTGTCAAAGCGTATATGGGTAAACTGCCACCAGATCTTTCGATGATCATTAGAGCAAGAAGTGAGCATTTCCTTGAAACGTTTGTTGAAAATCCACAAAGTCAGCTTCCAGGTACATCTATGCCTAGAGTGGGTCTCAATGAGGCTGGATTTGAGAAAGTGAAAGGGTATTTAACTGAAGCGGGTGATCCAAGTAAAAAGCTTAGAGAAGCGTATGGACCAGGGGTCTTGTTATTCTTCCTTATCTTTACCATCTTGGCATATTTTTGGAAAAAATATCAGTGGAAGGATCTCCACTAAAAACTTCTGAGAAGTAAGGGGTGACCCTGCTTCTTAACTCCTTTATAAAATTACTTCATATTATCCTTTTTTTATCAACATTTAGATAACCTAAAGAAAATTTTTAAAAAAAATTATATATTGGATTTTATATGCTTATAGATGGACATGGTAGGGTCGTTAATTATTTACGTATCTCAGTCACAGAACGTTGTAATTTTAGATGTCAATACTGCATGCCAGAAAAACCATTTTCGTGGGTACCCAAAGAGAACCTTCTTTCTTTTGAAGAGCTTTTCCTTTTTGTCAAAGTGGCTATCGATGAAGGGGTTACCAAAATACGTTTGACAGGCGGTGAACCACTGCTTCGTGAGAATTTAGATGGTTTTGTCAGAATGATTTCTGAGTATAAACCTGATATCGATCTTGCTTTGACAACGAATGCTTACCTTCTCCCTGAGGCAGCACAAAAGTTGAAAGATGCGGGACTCAAACGGTTAAATATTTCTCTTGATTCATTGCAACCTCATATTGCTGCTAAAATTGCAGGAAAAGATGTTTTGAGAGAGGTGCTTAAAGGGATCGATAAAGCTCTTGAAGTGGGCTTAAAGGTCAAGATCAATATGGTACCGCTAAAGGGGATCAATGACAATGAAATTTTGGATATTTTAGAGTACTGCAAAGCCCGCAATATGAAAGTACGATTTATCGAGTATATGGAAAACCGTCATGCAGATCAAGCACTTAAAGGGATGCATGGCAGAGAGATACTTGAAAAAGTCAAAGAGCGATATACGATCAAAGCACTTGGACGAGAAGGAGCAAGCCCCTCTTTTAATTATTTGCTAGATGATGGTACAGAGTTTGGACTCATAGACCCGCATAAGCATGATTTTTGTGAAAGTTGTAACCGTATCCGATTAACAGCCGAAGGCAATCTTATCCCATGTCTTTATTTTGATGAAGCGATGAGTATTGCAGCGTCTGTGAAAAAAGGGGATATTCAAGCTGCAGCGGATGTATTGGCGCAAGTTTTAAGAGATAAACCAAAAGAGAATCGTTGGAGTGAAGAGAACCCCAGTGAAGAAAAAGAGATCTCTGCACGCGCTTTTTATGAGACAGGTGGATAATGTTTTATCTTACGGAACACTTTTTTTCGATACAAGGCGAGGGTAAGTATGCCGGTGTGCCATCTTATTTTTTACGTACAGGTGGATGCAACCTGAGTTGCGCTGGATTTCATGCAAGTTATGAAGTGGAAGGTGAAGTTCGTTATGGATGCGATACGTATTTTGCGGTAGATAGTAGCTTTGCAAAATCGTGGCAAAAAATAGAAGAGAGCCAAATGCTTATTGGTATGTTGAAAGCAAAATTTACTGAAATAGGGTATCATCCGTATGTAGTCATCACAGGCGGTGAACCTTTGATGTATCATCAAGACAAGGCATTTTATGAAGTGATACAATGGCTTATAGAACAACAGATTGAAGTGACATTTGAAACCAATGGTACGATAGAGATCGATTTTGAAAAGTATCCTACATACCAATCTTGCATCTTTGCACTTTCCTTGAAACTTCAAAATTCTGGTGAGCCTGAAGCGAAAAGGATTGTTCCTTCTGCGCTTAAAGCGATTCGGGATAAAGCCAAAGAAGCATTTTTAAAATTTACCATGGATGCAAATTCGGTTCAGGGAACAGCCTTTGAAGAGATAGAAAAGATTCGGGCGATTTTACCGTCATTGGCAGTGTATTGCATGCCTGTGGGAGAGAGTAGAGATACGATCTGGAAAAATGATAGAGCGGTGTTTGCATTTTGCATGAAATATAATTTTCGGTATAGTGATAGACTTCATATACGCGTTTTTGATACGACACAGGGGGTATAAACAATGTTGATTAGAAAACTATTTAAATTTGAAAATGCACATATTGTACGTGGATGCACTACACGGCGATGCAGCGAAAACATCCATGGGCACTCTTATAAAGTAGAAGTGCTTTTGGAATCTAACTATTTGGATCATGGTCAAATGGTGTATGATTTTGGATTGACGAAGCGTTACATCAAAGAGATGATCGATTCGTTTGATCATGCGATTACGCTTTGGACTAAAGATGACGCTGAGTATATTCAAGCGATGAAAAAGTATAGCAACCGATGGGTAGCGCTACCTGTTTCACCTTCGGCAGAGCAGTTTTCTCGAGTGATTTACTTGATCGTAGAGCGTATTTTGGCCTGCACGCAGATGCAAAATGGGGAGAGAAATGTAACGCTTCACAGTATCATCGTGCATGAGACCGATACAGGATATGCTCAAGGATTTAAAGAAGATGCGTATAGTGAATTGATGGGGAGTATCGCTTTAGAGGAGGTCTTTTTTTCACCTCAAGTGCAACAAGAGTGGAGCGATAGTGGATTATGGGCCAAGCTATTGAGCCATACACCTATCATTAATCCAAAGAAAGTTTAGATTTGTATTTCTTTAGGTATAATTAACACTCGATATAAAAGTGAAGGATAGCGTATGAAAAAAGTAATATTTTCTGTCATAGCACTCTTTGTCACAGTTGGAGTTGCGACAGCCGATGAAAAGGTGAAACCGACAAAAACTGAAGTATTCAAAGAGGCAAAACTCATGAAGAAAAAAGCACCTGCTAAAGTTTCTGCCCAATCAAGTGGCGTAGCTGCGTGCGCACCAGTAGTTGCACCTGCAGGAGCAGCCGCATCAGCAACGCCAGCGGCACCAGCAACATCGTCAACGAAATGGGTTTGTGATACAGAAACCAATAGCACTAAAAAATAAATCAAAACAAAGGAAAAAAATGAAAAACATCGTACTATTTACTAGCGTAACAGCGGCACTTCTTTTTACAGGATGTGGTCAAACTACCAATGCAAATCTTGAGCCTAAAAAAGTCGAGCAAAAACCTGTAAAAGAGGTAAAGAAATTTGAAACTAAAACAAAAGTGGTAAAAGTTTCTAAAGAAAACTGCATCCCAAGAGCGTTCCCTGTGGAACCTGCGGCACCTGCGACTTCTGTAGGACCAGCAGCACCGGCAACCCCAGCACCTGGTATTTGTCCAGAAGAAAAGTAAAAAAGGGATATGATGAAACAGCTTACATTACTCTCACTCATTACGGCATCGCTTCTTTTTGTAGGATGTGGTGAAGAGACAAAAAAAGCAGCAGCTGAAGCGACAGCATCGACGACTGAAGCAGTAAAAAATGATGTCACGAACAGCGTGGAGAGCGTTAAAGCGAAAACAGAAGAAGTGGTTGAATCTGTAAAAGAGACAGCATCGGAAGTCGTAGAAGACGCTCAAGCAAAAGTAGAAGAGACGGTTGATGCGGCACAAGCATTGATGGCTCCTGCAGTGTTTGACAAATGTAAATCATGTCATGGCGCGAATGGTCAGCAACAAGCTCTAGGGAAATCAGCGATCATCGCAGGTCAAGACAAAGCACAGTTGATCGCTTCCATGAAAGCATACCAAGCAGGTGAAAAAAATGAAGTCGGCATGGGTGGTCTTATGAAAGGACAACTTGCTTCAGTAACAGATGAAGATATCGAAGCAATCGCAGACTATCTTTCGAAACAATAAGCTACTTTCCCATCTTTTTGATGGGAATTTTTAAACTTATAATGTAAAAATTGCTTCTTTTTCTTCGGAAGTGAGTTCCCATTTAATCGGTAAAATCTTTACTATTGCCCCTTGCGTAAGTTTTTCTACGCTCGGATCGGCAATGATCATGGCATCTGCTTCTTCTAGTGGAGATAGCATTCCTGGGAGTTGCTTTGTGAAAGGTGCAAATGTTTTGCCATCAAATTTGCCTAAACGTACGGTATATTTCCCTGATTTTAGCGCAAAATCCTTTTTCATTTTGGTTTCAAATGCACCATGATAAAACGCATTCATTCCTGACATTTTTCGTATCGCAGCACGTACGAATAGTTCGTAATTTACCATCGAAGCAAGAGGATTTCCTGGGAGGTTTATGACGACAGTATCCCCTAAGGTTCCAAAGACAGTAGGTTTACCTGGTTTGATATCCACTTTATCAAAATGGATTTGCATCCCTAAGCGACTAAATGCTTCTTTGGTAAAATCTTTATCTCCCATGCTCACACCGCCACTGGTGATGATGATATCTGCATTTTTTGCTGCTTTGATAGCCTCAGTCAATGCTTCTAATGTATCATCTGAACTACCGATATACTCTACTTCACATCCAAGTTCTTTGGCTCTTGCTAAAAACATAGGGGTGTTGGAGTTATAAAGTTGGTGTGATTCTATTTTTTCAAAGTGAGGGCGAAGTTCATTCCCTGTTCCAAAAACAGCTACCTTGATCTGGCGTCTCACTAAGAGATGCGTAATCCCCTGACTCGCAAGCAAAGCGATGGCATACGCAGTCACCTTATCACCTTTTTGCAGATAGACTGTACCTCTTTGGATGTCTTCTCCGGTACGCCTAACGTTCACCCCCAAAGAGATGTCGGTTGGTAGTGTGACTTTATCCTCTTTAAGTATTACATTTTCTATCGGGATGATCGCTTCGCACCCTTTTGGGATGGGAGCACCTGTCATGATCTTGATCGCTTCTCCATCTTTGAGTGTCATTTGAGGATCATCTCCGGCGTAGATGACGTCGACAAATCGTATGGTTTTGCCAGCATCAGTAGATTTGACTGCATACCCATCCATCGCTGAGTTATCAAAACGAGGGAGGTTAAACGTCGCCACACACGCTTCGCTTAAAATGCGTCCTAATGCCATCTCGATAGGAAGAAGTTCGGAGCTTATCACCGGAGTTTTGGCGTAGATGAGATCGAGTGCTTTCGTGATGGAGAGTGGCATGTGCGACCTTTTAGATTGGATTGAGGTGATTATAGCAAAATAGGGTATAATCCACTTTTAAAGATCAACCATAAGGATAAAGAGATGATAGAAACGATGTTGGCAACGCACAGTATATTGGTTAAAGTTTTTTTAGGTTTTTTGATCATAGGAGTGTTTGCTCCTATGATAGCAGGCAAGGATCCATTGAAGTTTAAAAAAGCGAGTTTTGTGTATACCATGATATTTCAAGCGATCGCAACGATGATTGCTTTTGTTGGGATTATTGCTATTTTTACAGGTGATTTGGGATGGTCCGCGACCACCATCATCATGTTGGGAGTATGGGCTCTGCTTATGTATATAGAGATCAAAAAGCATAAACTTGTGAAAGTTTCTGATTTGACGAAAGCTGAAACTTTTCAATTGATCAAAGGGGCTTTTCTCAAAATCTCTATAGTTCAGATTTTACTTGTTGTAGTGATGGTAGTACTGATGGTACTTAAGGCCAAAGGTGTGATCGCACTTTAATCATGCTTTATCTTTACCATCCTGAGGCAGGTAAGCCACATCTTTCATTGGTAGGCGATGAGCACCGTTACATTTTTAAAGTGCGTCGACATCAGCAAAATGAAACACTTTACCTGCGTAACCTCAAAGATGAGCTTCTTTACCACTATGTGATCGATGCTATCGATAAACGCTCAGTAGAGTTGTCTCTTCAAGAGAGCCAAATGCTTGAGGTCAAAGGGCGTTTATCTTTGCACATTGGATGGTGTGTTATCGATCCTAAAAATATAGAAAAAGTTCTCCCTTCGCTCAATGAAATAGGGGTAGAAAAGATCACATTTATTTACTGCAAACGTTCTCAAAAAAGTTTTAAACTCGATCTTAAACGATGGGAAAAAATACTTTTGAACTCTTCACAACAATCAGGAAGATCATCTATGATGCAATTAGAAATGGCAGAAAATTTAAAGCAGTTTGTCACCCAATATCCTAAAGCAAAAATGGTTAATTTTTCCGACTATAAGCTCAATGATTTTCAAGAAAATATCCAAACAGTTGTCATAGGATGCGAAGGTGGATTTAGCGAAGAGGAAGTTGCACTTTTTAGTCCCGAAAATATAGCCGGATTTGATACGCCATTGGTGCTTAAAAGTGAAAGTGCAGCTTGTGCAGTCGCTGCCAAAATACTTTTATAAAAATTTAAATATTTTTTGTTATAATTTCGCCCTATTATTGTCTCGCCAAAGAGCGTTGCAATGACCCTTTTTAAAAAAAGGAAGAGTCATTTTGACTAGAACAGGCTGGTTACCTGTCATCAAATAAACTAATAAGGTTAAACAATGAGAAAAGAGATTCACCCAGAGTACGTCACATGTAAAGTCACATGTGCATGTGGAAACACATTTGAAGTAAGAACAGAGCAAGAGACAATGAGTATCGATATTTGTAATGAGTGTCACCCATTCTTTACAGGTTCTGAGAAAATCGTCGACGCTGCTGGTAGAGTAGAGAAGTTCAAGAGCAAATATAAATTAGGTTAATCCCGAATTTTATTGATTTGAAGTATTTTTACTTCATTTTAAAGAGATGAGACCTTAAGGGATTTCATCTCTTTTCTTTCCCATTTTAAAGTATGTAACATGCTAACATTCATCCCCACCCCTATTGGAAATCCTCAAGATATCACCATCAGAGCCATGAGAATTTTTGAAAAAGCAGCACTTTTTTTGTGCGAAGATACGCGCGAGACAAAAAAGCTGTTGCGACTCCTTGAAGAGCGTTTTGAAATGGTGTATCCTGATGCACAATTTTACTCGTTTAACGAACACAATGGCGCAGAAAGACTTCAAGAATTTGGCGAAATATTGCAAGAGAAAGAAGTGGTGTATGTGAGTGATGCTGGTATGCCTGTCATTTCTGATCCGGGGCAACTTTTGGTGGCGTACGCCCAAGAGCATAAGATACCTTATGATGTACTCCCCGGAGCATCGGCTGTGACTACGGCGTATGCGGCAAGTGGTTTTGAAGCTGGGGAGTTTCTTTTTTATGCTTTTTTGCCCCATAAAGGGAAGGAAAGAAGTAGCGCACTTCATCAAGTGATGCAACATCGTTATAATACGGTGCTTTATGAATCGCCTCACCGTTTGGAAAAGCTTCTTTCAGAGATCGTTGCGATCGATAAAGAGCGAGAGCTTTTTTTGGCAAAAGAATTAAGCAAAAAATATCAAACCTATTACAAAGGGACAGCAAAAGAGATAGAAACTCAGTTGAAAGAATCAACGATACGAGGAGAATGGGTTGTCGTTATCAAAGGGAAACTATCTGAAGAGAAAACCCTTGGGTTGTCAGATGTTTTAGCTTTAGATCTTCCACCTAAGCCAAAAGCCAAACTTTTGGCACAATTAAGTGATAAAAGTGTCAAAGAGTGGTACCAAGATTTGATACAGTCTACTTAACACACCAAAAGCAAAAAAAAGGTAAAATTTTTACGATGACACTATATGGAAAGCAAGTCTGTTTGTATGCATTAGAGCACCATCCAGAGAAAATACAGACCGTTTATATCGCCAAAAAAGGGGTACTGCCTCAGAAGCTGTTTCATCAGTATCACGCAAAGATAAAATTTTTAGAAGAGAAATGGGCACAATCGATGAGCAAAGGGGGAAACCACCAAGGATTGCTTATCGAGATGTCCGAATTTGAACAGAGTGCTTTTTCGGAGATTAAAGAGAGTCACTTTATCGTGATCCTTGATGGGTTGACTGATGTAGGGAATATCGGTGCGATATTACGTTCTGCGTATGCATTGGGGGTAGATGCGGTCATTGTAGCAGGCGTCAAGCAGCTTAACTTCGCAGCGGTGGCACGTACCAGCGCTGGAGCAATGTTGGATATCCCTTTGATGATCGCTCCCAATATTTTGGATACGCTCAATGAGCTGCATCAAGTAGGATTTACTTTTTATGGTGCTTCGATGGGGGGAGAAAATGTTGAATCTCTTTCTTTCAGTAAGCAAAAAGTGTTGGTTTTGGGGAGTGAAGGGACAGGTATCTCGAAGAAGGTATTGGGGAGACTCGATCATCAAGTTTCGATAGAGATGAAGCATTCATTTGATTCGCTCAATGTGAGTGCAGCAGCAGCAATTTTAATACATAGGATGGGGTATGGGATTAAATGAGATATTAGAAGAAAATACGATCAAGAGTATCAGTCAGAAAACAAGAATTTCTGAAGAGAATATCCAAGATTTATTTGCCGAAAATTTTAAAAAAATCAATCAAACAAAAGCATTAGGATTTATCTCTATTATTGAGCGAGAGTATAAAGCAAATTTGTCTGACTTGAAAACAAAAGCGATCGCATATTATCAAGAAGAAGTAACTGAAAAAGATTTTGTTATAGCGATGCCATCAAAAGAAGCATCTAAAAAAAAGTCAAAGTGGTTTTTTGTGATTGTCTTCTTGATTTTTGTTATTGCTTCTTGGTATTTTTTGTCACAGTATGGAGAAAAGCATGAAGGTCCATTGTTGGCATTTATCCATACAGAAGAGATCAATGAAACCAATGTGAATTCAGAGATGAAAGAAGAGGCAAAAAAACCTATAGAGGATTTAAGTATCGCCAAAGTGATTGCTTCTGGGCAAGAACAAAATCAAACTATTGCAGCTATCGATGAAAAAGGTCATGTTGCTATCGTGACTGAAAATAGCATCAAAGATATCGAAGGCAATGAAACGCTAGACGAAAATAGTAGCACACAAATACCTCAAACAGAAATGACGGAAAAGGTAACTCCTCAGATTTCGCTGGTGCCCGTCAAAAAAATTTGGTTTGGTTTAGTGAACCTTGAAACAAAAGCACAGCAAAGCCTTACAATGGATCAACCGTATATGTTTGATGTGAAAAAAAATAGTTGGTTGGTTGCTACAAGTGCAGCATCATTTTCGATGGTGGATGGTGAAAAAACAGAAAAATTTACTGGGAAAAGATGCTATTTCAAAATAGATAAAAGTGGCGTACAAGTGTTAGATAAAGATCAATTTGTCAATGCAGGTGGGTCAAAAAAATGGTAAAATCCGAAAAATTTTAAAGAGAGATAAAGATGTTTGATGAAATTCGATTTGACAAAATAGATAGGTTGCCACCTTATTTATTCGCTGAGATAAATGAACTTAAAATGCGGTTACGCCGAGAGGGTAAGGATATTATAGATTTTTCTATGGGAAATCCAGATGCATCAACACCACAGCCTATCATAGACAAGTTGTGTGAAACGGCACAAAAGCCAAAAACACACGGCTATAGTGCCAGTAAAGGGATTTATAAACTCCGTTTAGCGATGGTCAATTGGTATAAGCGAAAGTATGGAGTTACGCTAGATCCTGATACAGAAGTCGTAGCAACGATGGGAAGCAAAGAGGGGTATGTGCACCTTGTGCATGCGATCGCAAACCCTGGTGATGTGGCGATCGTTCCAGATCCCACATATCCTATCCATTCGCAAGCGTTTATCTTCGCAGGAGCCAATGTCGAAAAAATGGAACTTAAGTTTAATGAAGAGACATTTGAAGTAGATGAGGATGCTTTTATCGCTGATGTGATCGATCATTTAGACAACTCTATTCCTAGGGCAAAGTTTGTGATACTCAACTTCCCGCATAACCCTACTACGGCCACAGTTACCCCTCAGTTTTATGAGCGTATGGTAGCTTTGGCTAAAGAAAAAAGATTTTACATTATCAGTGACATCGCATATGCAGATATTACATTCGATGGATATAAAACACCTTCAATCTTGGAAGTGGAGGGTGCTAAAGATGTCGCTGTCGAAGCTTATACACTTTCAAAAAGTTATAATATGGCAGGGTGGCGTGTAGGATTTGTAGTGGGTAATCCAAAGCTTGTCGGTGCGCTTCAAAAGATTAAGTCATGGTTGGATTATGGGATGTTTACCCCTATTCAAGTAGCGGCAACAGTCGCACTCGATGAACATGGTTATATTCCAGAAGAGCAAGTGATACCGCGTTATGAAAAACGTCGTGATGTGATGATAGAATCTTTCACTGCGGCAGGGTGGCCATTGGCAAAGCCACAAGCAAGTATGTTTATTTGGGGTAAAATCCCAGAAATTGCTAGAGATATGGGTAGTTTGGAGTTTGCAAAACAGTTACTGCTCAATGCAGGTGTTGCAGTAAGTCCGGGGATAGGATTTGGTAAATACGGAGATGAGTATGTGCGTATTGCACTGATCGAAAATGAAAACCGTATTCGTCAAGCAGCTAGAAATATTAAGAAGTTTTTAAAAGACTTAGAGTCAGAAAAGAAATAAATTAAAAAGGCGAAGAAATAATGGTCAAAATCGGAATACTAGGTGTCGGAACTGTTGGCGCAAGTGTAGCTAAGATACTTGAAGAAAACAGTGATATTATCGAAGCTAGAGCCGGTAAAAAGATCGTTGTTAAATCAGGCGTCGTAAAAAATCTTTCTAAAAAAAGAGAGGTACGTATCGTTTTAAGCGACAATCCTTTAGATGTCGTGAATGACCCTGAAATCGACATCGTTGTAGAGTTGATGGGTGGTATTGAAGAGCCGTATGCGCTAGTGAAACAAGCATTGCAAAATGGTAAAGCAGTGGTGACAGCAAATAAAGCATTACTTGCCTATCACAGGTATGAGCTTCAAGAGATCGCAGGAAATATACCTTTGATGTATGAAGCAAGTACGGCAGGAGGGATACCTATCATTGGTGCGTTGCGTAATGGTTTAGCAGCAAATCATATCAACTCTATCATGGGGATTATGAACGGAACGTGTAATTATATGCTTACCAAAATGATCCAACAAGGGGTCAAGTACGAAGATGTTCTTAGGGAAGCACAAGTGTTAGGATATGCAGAAGCGGATCCTACATTTGATGTGGGGGGATTTGATGCTGCGCATAAATTGTTGATCCTTGCTTCTATCGCATATGGAATCGATGCAAAACCTGAAGATATCGTCATCGAAGGAATCCAAAATATTACCGATACTGATGTGGCATTCGCCAAAGAATTTGGGTATGAGATCAAACTACTTGGAATCGCAAAAAAAACAGAGGCGGGAGTAGAGTTAAGGGTTCATGCGACGATGATACCGCAAAGTTCTATGATCGCAAAAGTAGATGGTGTGATGAATGCTGTTGCAGTGGTGGGCGATCGTGTAGGTGAGACGATGTATTATGGTCCTGGAGCGGGTGGGGATGCTACTGCTTCAGCAGTCATAGCAGACCTTGTAGACATCGTACGAGGAAACCAAGGTCCAATGCTTGGGTATAAAAAAGGGTTAGAGAGTGGGCTTAAATTGCTTTCAAAAGAAGAGATACGTTCGCATTACTATCTGAGAGTAGGTGTTGATGATAAAGCAGGGGTTCTTGCTACAGTAACACAACTTTTTAGTGAACTTAACATCTCTATCGAAGCGATGATGCAAAATCCAGATAATGACCACGATGAGAGAGTGGAGCTCCTTTTCATTACACATGAAACGCAAGAGAAACACATCCAAGAAGCAATGAAAAAACTTGAAGCACTTAATGTTGTTCATGGCAATGTTGCGATGATTAGGATAGAGCAGTAAAAAGGAATAACTATGGCAAAAGATCACTATTTTGATATCAGCGCGAAGCTCGATATGATGGAGATGAAAAATGCCGTGGTGATGGCACAAAAAGAGGTGGCAACACGGTTTGATTTTAAGGGTGTGCAGGCAGACATAGACTTAAATGAGAAGGCAAAGACACTCAGTTTAAGCTCTTCAAGCGATCAAAAAATCGATGCGCTTAAAGATATCCTTATCAGTAAACTGATCAAGCGAGATATTGCAGGCAAATCTCTCGAAGAGGTGAAAACGGAAGGGATTAGCGGCGGCAATACAAAAGTGATCTACCGCATCGTCGATACAATCGATAAAGAGGAAGCCAAAAAGATTGTCAAGGCGATCAAGGATGCGAAGTTGAAAGTGACGCCTTCTATTCAAGGGGATGAGGTGCGTGTCAGCGGTAAAAAGATAGATGATCTTCAAGCGGTAATGAAAGTGGTTAAAGAGTTAGATCTTAAAGCGCCGTTAAGTTTCGGGAATTTCAAATAGATTTTTGGAGTTATGTTAACGCTTAAAGGATGGTTTGAATGCTCTTTTACTTTTTTAGAAAAAGTAAGCAAAAAGCGTCGTTGCTCTCAAATCGCTTTGCTTTCAAGGGTGTTCGCAACGACATTGTTCAAAAATTAACTGCAGTGCCCGCCACCACAGCATCCGCTGCCATGTGATGGTTGAGGTTTCATATCCACGCTGATTTTAAAATTGTCACCCTCTTCTTGAAGTGTGAACATGTGTTTTTGACAAAACTTTTGGTTCATATGACTCTCCATCAATTTCGCTTGCATTAGTGCATCATCTTTGGATGCAAAACTCATATTATTTTCGTAAGCACTTTTTTTGAAGCACCCGCACTCTTTTTCTACATTTATTGTAAACATTTTCAATCCTTTCGATATAATCTTTTATGAAATGTGTTGAATTTTAAGCTAATTAGGATAAATTTAATCTTAATTAATGATCCAAAGGTTTTTGATGACAAAAAAGTATGAAAAAGAAGAGATAGAAAGTGTCTGTGCCTATTGTGGAGTAGGGTGCGATATTACTGGTGTCGTAGAAGACAACAAGATCGTTAAAATCTATGCCCAGAAAGATGGAGTAGTCTCTCAAGGAAATTTGTGTATCAAGGGAAAGTATGGATATGACTTTGTCGATGCACCCGATAGACTTAAAAAACCAAGAATCAGAAAAAGTTTTTTAGAAAAGAACAGTTATATCAAAGAGAAAATTGCTAATACACTCGTCGATCTGGATGAAACATGGTATGAAGTAGATCTTGAAGCAGCGACGACTGCCGCAGCGATGAAGCTTAAAGAGATACAAGCCAAATATGGTGAAAAATCGGTTTGTTCGTTAGGGGGTGCACGTAGCTCCTGTGAGAGTGCATTTTATTTCCAAAAATTCACCCGAGAAACGCTCAACTCTCCGCATGTAGACAATTGCGCAAGGGTATGCCACTCGCCATCGCTCAAGGGGATGCGTATGACCATAGGGGAAGGCGCAGCGACCAATCCCTACAATGATATTTACAATTGTGAATTTATGATCGTCATGGGCTCCAACACCACCGAAGCACACCCTATCATATCAAACCGTATTTTGGATGTGGCCAGAGAGCATGACAACCTTGCTGTGTTTGATGTCAGGGAGATCAAACTGCATCGATTTGCGAAATACCAAGCGGTTATCCCGCATGAAGCAAATCTTTTGGTATTAAATATGTTGGCATATGTTATCATCGATGAAGAGTTGTATGATGAGAGTTACATCGCAGATAGAACGAAAAATTTTGAGCAGTATAGGGAGCAGATCATGAACGATCCTTATGCAAATCCAAAGTTTTTTGAGCAGATTGAAGGGTATGAGTATCTAGCCAAAATGATCCCGAAAATTGCACGTGAGTATGCACTCAAAAAATCGATGATCTTTTGGGGACTCGGGATCACTGAGCACATCGATGGTTCTTATGCGGTGATGGCGATCACCCATTTGGCATTGATGACGGGAAATGTCGGAAAAGAAGGGGCAGGGTTGATGCCATTACGCGGCCAAACGAATGTTCAAGGGGTATGTGATGTGGGGATGCTTCCGTATTATGCACCC